>JAADHY010000119.1 GCA_013151585.1 Planctomycetota bacterium | reverse complement strand
CGCGATCGCGCACACCGATGTGAAGGACTCCTCTCTGCCAGGCGTCGCTGCTGACGAGCCCCTGCCAATCGTCTGAGCGGGCAATGTCTTCGGCCTTCATCCAGAACGCGATCGTTACCGCTCTCCGCGTGCCGAAGTCGCCCAGCGCGATATAATCATCGCGACCGTCGAACTGCAGGGCTCGCCCCTGAACCCCGTCGGTCCGTTGGGCACCATGAACCTTGGCGGCCTGTCGAACGGCCGGGCGATCTTTCGCGGCGGAACCGAGCGGAGCGTCGAACGACCAGTGCCCGATCAGGTCCGACGACGAAGAGCGGCCGCGCGGACCCGACTCAGCCGACGGCACGCGGTCGTACGAACAAAGAAAAGCAAGCGTCGCAGCCCAGGTCATCAAAGCAACGTTCATCGGTCGGCTCATCAGTGGGTTCTCCCCAGGTCGGTCTGTCTTTCAAAGTCGCTGTGGCTGATTCCATCGGTCCTCGCCCTTGCCCGTTGCGAAGCTCGGACAACACGGGAAGACTCGCTTTCCGAGGGGCGGCCTTTCTTCAAGCCTTGTATCTCTTTGGCAGCGACCGAGCCGCCCGGTACCGGCACGACGATTGCTACGCAGTTGTTATCAGATCGGACCGGGAACGGAATTTCAAGCCGAGAAAGCGGGATTGACCGGTTCGAGGGCACCCAATAAACTTTGATGAGCCAATTAGTTAGGGCTTGAGAGTGGGGAGAGAGTCCGTGGGTACGGTGCGGCCGGGCCGGCACGCGAGGCATGATTTTGCGCCGAATGCCTGACAGTTTGGCAGGATGGGCGAGCGCGGCGCGGTCGCAAGTCGCACGGTGCGGTTCCCCAGAACGACGCCGAAGATTCCCTCCGGCCCAAGACGAAGACTCCCCTTTCACCGTCGATTTGGGCTGTTTTCTGCACGCGAGACATCGCCATGGAGTTTCTTGAACAAATCGGTGATTGGCTGAACGCCGTCACCGCTTGGCTGGAACGATTCCTTACCAACCTGTTCGGCTCGTCAAACGAACGGCGAGTTCGGAAGATCGGGTTCTATCGGGACAAGGAAGGGAACTCGCACATCGTTCCCGGCTCGGTCATTGACCGCATCAACCAGTTTGAGCCGGAGATGCGCAAGCTTTCAGACGATGATCTCCGCCAATTCACCGTCAAGTTCCGCAAGCGGCTGGCGGCCGGTGAGACGCTCGACGACATCCTGCCCGAAGCCTTCGCCGCCGTACGAGAGACCGGTCGGCGTTACTTGCGCATGCGCCATTACGATGTGCAGCTTGTCGGCGGCTACATTCTTCACAAAGGCATGATTGCCGAGATGGTCACCGGCGAAGGGAAAACCTTGGTTGCGACGCTGGCCGCCTATCTGAACGGCCTGGTCGGCAAAGTGCACGTGGTCACGGTCAACGATTACTTGGCCCGCCGCGATATGGAATGGATGGGGCCGTTGTACATCGGCTTGGGCATGACGGTCGGCGCCATTCAATCGCAGATGGATCCGTTTGAGCGGCAAAAGGCTTACGCCTGCGATATTACTTATGGAACGAACAACGAGTTCGGCTTCGATTACCTGCGTGACAACATGAAGCCCTACAAGGAGCTTCAAGTGCAGGGACCGCTGGACTACGCGATCGTCGACGAGATTGACAACATTCTGATCGACGAAGCGCGAACGCCGCTGATCATTTCCGGACCCGCCCGAGACGATGTCACCAAGTACGCCAAGGCCAATCGAATCGCCTTGCAACTGAAAAAAGGCGTCCACTTCGAGGTCAAGGAAAAAGAACACACTTGTCACTTGACCGACGAAGGCATCCGCTATGCCGAGCAACTGGCCGCCAAGCATGGGTACATCAGAGAGGGGGACAGCTTCTACACAGCGGGCAACATGGAGTGGCCGCACCTGATCGACAACGCGCTGAAGGCCCATCACCTTTACAAGCGCGATGTGAATTACGTTGTCGAGAACGGTGAAGTGATCATTGTCGACGAGTTCACCGGCCGAAAGATGCCCGGCCGACAGTGGAGCGACGGGTTGCACCAGGCAGTCGAGGCGAAAGAAGGGGTTCGGATCAAGGAAGAGACCCAGACCTTGGCCACCATCACCTTGCAGAACTACTTCAAGCTTTACAAAAAGCTGGCCGGTATGACCGGCACGGCCATGACCGAAGCGGAAGAGTTCTGGAAAATCTACAAGTTGGACGTCATTTCCGTGCCGACCAACAAGCCGTTGCGTCGGGTCAATTACCCGGACGTCATCTTTCGCACGGAACGGGAAAAGTGGAATGCCGTCGTCGATGAAATCCGACGGGTCCACGAAACAGGTCGGCCTATTCTGGTGGGAACGGTTTCGATCGAGAAGTCCGAGCTGCTCAGCGCGAAGCTCAAAAAGTATGGCATCAAGCACAACGTTTTGAACGCCAAGTACCACGAGCGGGAAGCGGAGATCATCGCGCAGGCCGGCCGGCTGGGGGCCGTGACTATCTCGACCAATATGGCCGGCCGAGGAACGGACATCATTCTGGGCGGCAACCCGGAACACATGGCTTGGGAGGAGCTGAAGAACAAATACCAATCACGGCTGGAAGTGCCGAAGGTGGAATGGGACGAGACGGTCCGCCGGATCGCTCAGCGCGAAGGCATGGAGGCAGAGGGGCGGAAAGTGGCCGAATTGGGCGGACTGCATGTCATCGGGACGGAACGCCACGACGCGCGCCGTATCGACTTGCAGCTTCGCGGTCGAGCCGGGCGTCAAGGGGACCCTGGGTCCAGCCGTTTCTTCCTGTCTCTGGAAGACGACTTGATGCGCATCTTCGCCGGCGACTGGGTCCGCAACATGCTCACGCGGTTGGGCATGCAGGAGGGCGAAGCGATCGAAAGCCCCATGGTGACCCGCCAAATCGAGAAGGCCCAGAAACGCGTGGAAGAACGTCACTTCGAGGCCCGCAAACACCTGCTCGAGTACGACGAGGTCATGGACGAGCAGCGAAAGCAGGTGTACTCGTATCGGCAGCGCATTCTTGACGGCTGCGATTGCCGTGAATTGATCCTCGAGATGATCGATCGCCAGTTGGACCATTGGGTCCCGCACTTTCTGGATCCGGATTACCGCTGGGATTCCATCGTCGAGTGGTGCGCTCAGCAGTTCGGGATCGAAATCGACGTTTCCGACATCCGCGGCATGAACAAGGAGCAGCTCGTTCAGTACATCCGCGACGAGGCGGAACGCCAAGCGGAAGACGCCATCGTCGATCAGATCGACGAAAACCTGCCGGAGGACGAGGCCCCCTCCGAATGGAACTGGCTGGCCCTGTCCAAATGGGCGAATGCCCGCTGGTCCTTGAACATGAACGACCGCGAGCTGAAAAAGATCGGACGAGATAACCTCTACCACTACTTGATGGAGCGGGCTCGAGCGGCCATCGATCGGTTTGACTTCACTCCCCTCGACATGTTCTTGGACGAACATTGGGGCCAGGCGTCTCTCTGCGGATGGCTTCACCATCAGTATGCTTTGCTGGCGAAGCCCGAAGATTTTGCGGGAATGAGTGTGGAAGACGCAATCGAGGTCGTCCGCCAGAAAGTTCTCGAACATTATCACGAGAAGGAAATCCGCTTCCCAGTCGCGGTTGGCATGACCAGCTTCCTTCCCGAACATACGCGAGGAGAACGCCCCAACCGCGAAGGCCTTGCGGTTTGGGCGAGCGATCGCTTCGAGACAACGATCTCACTCGACGATTTGAGAGGCAAGACCCGCAGAGAAATCGAAGAGTTCCTTGTGGAACACAGCCGCCGGTTCATGGAACGAAACGGGCAAGCCGCAGCTCAGGTCGACCAGTGGCTGCAAAAACTGTTCGGGGACGAGGCGTCCGATGAGGAAGAAGAAACGAAACTCGAGAGCACCCCAGCAGCCGAAACGCTGCAGCAGTTGGTCGAGTGGGCCAACCAGGAATTCAAGTGTGAGCTGGAGCCTGAGGCTCTTCAGTCGCTGAGCCGGGCGGAACTGCGACGGGAGCTGCTGCAACAGTACCACAATCGCTATCGCCCCGAGCTGGCTCAGGCCGAACGGGCTCTCATCCTCGATGTGCTCGACACGGCCTGGAAAGACCACCTCTATTACATGGACCACCTGCGAGCGGGCATCGGCCTGATGGGTTATGCCCAGAAGGACCCGAAGGTTGAGTACCGCCGGGAGGGACAACGGGCTTTTCGCGAGATGTGGGATCGGATCGGAGCCCAAGTGACCCGGGCCATCTTCCGATTGGAAAAGCAAAGCCCGGACTTCGTAGGATCGCTTTGGAAGATCACCGCCGTTCAGCACGAAGAGGCTCGGCCGGCCGCGGACGTCTACGCCGAAGAATACGCGCAGAGCGGACCGGAGCCGGGCGAGGAGATCAAAACGGTTGAGCCGATTCGCAACCGACGCCCGAAAGTGGGACGAAACGCCCCTTGCCCCTGCGGCAGCGGCAAGAAATACAAGAAATGCTGCGGCGCCAGTGCCTGATTCACGGAAAACAAGTCAGTTGGTTAGATGTAAAGCGAACTTAGCCTGATGATCCGCCGGCGTTCAGGCCATGTCCTTCTGCGAAGCAGTCACGCGGTGAAGCCGCTTCGGTGTTCCACGGATCGCAAAGCAGGATCGTAGACATTTGCCATTTGAGTGAAGCGAGCATCCTCGTTTGCTCTCCAACGGAAAACAGCGCTCACGAAAACACACGTCGCGGGACCGCATGGCACGCGCACAGTGAAGTTCGCAAAGCCACAAACGGACGATTCTCGCCCTTATGTCGAAAAGGATTTGGGAACGGATGCCCTGGATTCTGAATCTGGTCTATCTGCTGCTTTTGGTCGCCGTCTCTCCGGTCTTGTTCTATCGCTGCCTTTTCCGCAAGAAGTACCGGACAGGGTGGAGCGAAAAGCTGCTGGGCCGACTTCCGCTTCGGGAGTCCGATCGGCCGTGTGTATGGTTCCACGCGGTGAGTGTCGGCGAGGTGCTGCTGCTGAAACCGATCGTCCGGGAGCTTCTCGCGCGACGTCCCGATTGCCAGATCGTGATTTCGACAACCACGAGCACCGGCCATGACGTGGCTCGTAAGCACTTTCCGGAGCACACGGTCTGCTATTTCCCTCTCGACTTTTCGTGGGCCGTGCGCCGGGCGATCCAACGAGTCCGTCCGAGTGTGATCGCGCTGGTGGAATTGGAACTTTGGCCCAATTTCATTCTGGCAGCCGATCGCGCCGGAGTCCCGTTGGTCTTGGTCAATGGCCGAATAAGCGAGCACAGTTATCGGGGCTATCGTCGCCTCCGTCCTCTGATCCGCTTTGTTCTTTCTCGATTCACTTGGCTGGCCGTACAAAGTCAAACATATGCTGAGCGGCTGCTCAATCTCGGCGCTCCGCCTTCGCGAACCCTCGTCACCGGTTCCGTCAAATTCGACGGCATTCAATCGGATCGTCAGAACGCGAAAACCGAGGAATTGCGCCGCGCTTTCGGGCTCCGCGATCACGAGACCATTTTCATTGCCGGCAGTACGCACGCGCCGGAAGAAGAAATCGCTTTGGATAGCTGGCTCGCCGTTCGGGCAAGGCACCCGGAATTGCGATTCATCCTGGTGCCGCGCCATCAGGAGCGTTTCGAAGAAGTCGCTCAAATGGTTCAGCGCCGGGGCCTCCCGCTCTTGCGGCGCAGCCACTGTCCGGTTACGGCGTCTGCTCCACGTAAGGCACATAAGCTGCACGACGCTGACTCGACTCCGCCCGTTTTGTTGCTAGACACTTTGGGGGAGCTTTCCGGTTGCTGGGGGTTAGCGGACATCGCGTTCGTCGGCGGGAGTTTGACCCGTCGAGGCGGACAAAACATGATCGAACCGGCCGCTTACGGCGCGGCGATCCTTTTCGGTCCGAACACGCAAAACTTCCGTGACGTGGTGGACCTCTTACTGAGTCATCGAGCGGCTCGCGTTGTGTCCGATGGCTGCGAGCTCACCCGAACATTGCAGACGCTACTGGATGATCGCAGTCAAGCGAAAACCATGGGCCGAATCGCTCGCGAACTGGTCCTTTCCCAACAAGGAGCGACCGTGAAGACGGTCGAGCTGCTCACTCGCGTATTGCCTCCATCGCCGAACACGGCCGGCCAGAGAGCGGCGTGACGGCCGCTAATTCGCCATCTGGCCCTAGAATTTCAGTTCCCGTTTTTCCCCTCCGGACGCCCCAGCGCCGGCTCGCAAATCCCGGAAACGAGAAAGCCCAAAAGAGACCGACGAACAGAGAAGGTTCTTTCAGGCGAAGTCGTCAGTCCGGGTGGAACAAGAGCGTGTCCTGGGGGGTTGTCGGCTGAGGCTTGAACGCCAGCGGCGCTCGCCGACGGTGCCGCTGGCCCCCTTCAGACGCCCGACGGGAGCCCGCTCTCCGCCGAACGGAGCCCCAGGGACTGCGTCCCTTCACGTCCGGTAGCGCCGCGCTCACTCTGACGGATTGAAAAACCGCGGCGCACTGAGGTGTGAAACGTCTTCGAGGTTTGTGAGTGGACCTGTGAGCCGGCCATTAAGTCGGCCCCGGCTCGGGCGGAGCCGTTTTGCCATTCGGCGTGCCCCACGGGGCGGACCGGATGTCCGTTCCCCATCTGGTGCCGCCCGACTCGGCCCGGTGCACCAAAGAGAAAGGCCGCAACCGTTCTCCGATTGAGGCCCAAATCTTCCCCGTGGCCGGGGCTACAGCATCGCTGATAACACACCGTGACGGCGACTCAATTCTTGGGGGGCACCGAGCAAGGTCACCTTCGGAGGTGCGCACGAGATGGCACAGCAGACTCAAGCCAAAACGGGCTGCAAGGCGGTCAACTCACCCCGCAGCCCGTTTTTGCAATTTCGCTTTCTTGCAATATGTTGCAGCAATGTGCCTCTGCTCGCCAAATATTCAAGTGGAGCGGAAGGGATTCGAACCCTCGACCTCAGCGTTGCGAACGCTGCGCTCTCCCAACTGAGCTACCGCCCCAGCGCCCGTTTGGTCCGGCCCGTCATGGGTTATCGACTGCCGGCCAGTCCGGAATTGACCGGTTCATTCTAGGCGAGGTTCAGCTCTTTGAAAAGAGTACTTCCATCTGCAGGACTGGGTTCAGCGAACGGCTCGAGCAGTGGCTGGAATGAGCAACACCGACATTGGCGACCCGATTTGGTATACCAGTTCCCTCGTTTCTCCGAAGGCGACAAGGCGTCGCATGGTACATTTGCCCCAAAGCTTTGTCTAACAAATGCTTGACACACCTCTGTACGAAACTCAGAATTCATGATGCGACGTGTGCGTTTCCGGTTGTTCCGTTCCTGCGTTCCAATCTGGGTCGCCAAGACGATGAGGTAAAAATGGCCAGCGATTTTCTTGAGAAGTTGGTCGAAGACGGGGTGATCAGCCGAGATCAGCTCGCTGAAGCTCAGCAGATGGCCGCTAATCTGGGCATCACGACGGAAGAGGCGCTTGTTAAGCTGGAATACGTGGATGCGGCGCAGATCAGCAGTGCGCAAGCCGCTCAGTTCGGCTACGAGTCGGTCGACCTGGATGAGATAGAGATCCCTCAATCGGTCATCGAGATGGTTCCGGAATCGGTGGCGCGCGAAAACATCGTGATTCCGCTCGCGATGGACGGCGACGCTTTGCTCGTAGCCCTTCACGATCCCATGCGGTTCGACGTGCTGGACAAGCTTCGTTTCATCCTGAACCGTGAGATCAAAGTGGCGGTCGCCCCGAAAGACGCGATCTTGAATGCGATCAACCGGCATTACGGCCAGAGCGAGACGGAGTCGGTAGATTCGATGCTCCAAGAGTTCACGGAGACGTCCATCGAATTCTCGTCGGTCGATGTGAAAGAGGCGGAAGCGATCGGGGAAGACGAATCGGACGCGCCGATCGTGAAGCTGGTCAACTTGATCATCGACGAGGCGATGAACATGCGCGCCAGCGACATTCATATCGAACCGTTCGAGGACCGCATCCGGATCCGTTATCGGATCGACGGGGCGCTGATTGAGCGGGACACGGCGCCGCGGCGTTTGCTGGGCCCCTTGGTCTCTCGCATCAAGATCATGGCGAACATGGACATCGCCGAGAAACGACGGCCTCAGGACGGCCGGATCAAAACCCGGGCCGGCGGCAAGGAAATCGACCTGCGAGTCAGTATCCTGCCGTCCAACCACGGTCAGGCCGTGGTCATGCGGATCCTGGACCGGGACAGCATCAAAATCGGAATTCGAAATCTCGGGTTTAGCGAGGAGAATTACCGCAAGTTCCAGCGGATCATTCGGCGGCCCAACGGAATCTTTCTGGTCACCGGACCGACGGGGAGCGGAAAAACGACAACTTTGTACAGTGCCCTAGGTGAGCTGAACCGGCCGGATCGGAAGATCATCACGGCGGAGGACCCGGTCGAGTACTTGCTGCCGGGCGTCAACCAGGTTGAAGTTCGGGCCAACATTGGGTTGACCTTTGCGGCGATCATCCGCGCCATGTTGCGGCAAGCTCCAAACGTGATTCTGGTGGGTGAGATTCGCGACATGGAGACTGCGGAGATGGCGATCCAGGCGTCTTTGACAGGACACTTGGTTTTCAGTACGCTTCACACGAACGACGCGCCCAGTTCTATTACACGACTGATCGATATGGGCGTTCAGCCATTCCTGGTGGCTTGCAGTGTGATGGCCATCATGGCCCAGCGACTGACTCGGGTCGTCTGCTCCAAATGCGGCAAGCCGTATCAGCCCGAGCCGAGCGAATTGCAACAGTTTAACATCACGCCGGAACAGGCAGCCAATGCCAACTTTCGGCGAGGAAAGGGATGCAACTACTGTCATCACACTGGCTACCGTGGCCGTATCGGTGTCTTCGAATTGATGACAATGAACTCGACGCTGCGCGAGATGACTTTCAACCGCGAGCCGACGCAAAACCTCCGGCGGCAAGCCCGGCTGATGGGAATGAAAACGCTGGTGGAAGATTGTGTGGACAAAGCACTTGAGGGAATTACGACGCTGGCCGAGGCGTATCGCCTGGCCAAAGCCAGCGACTGACGGCCGATCGAGCGTGTTTTCGCTTCCCAGCTTTGCCACCCTTTGCCGAGGCTTCTGAGCCGGTGGCCTGACGCCTCGGTAAACCGGCGAGAGCGGGAGCGGCCGTTGGAAGCCGGGCGAGTTGATTTGAAAGAGGACGTCGGCAGTGGGTGTTGCATTTTGCGACACCCGCTCGGCGTTCGCGATTTGTTGGAAATCCAGGCAAAGTGCGTTATCACGGCAGTACCGACATGCGCCGGCCGTGCTGTTGCGTGGGATCGTCATGTGGGCTGCCGTTGAGGGCGAGCAGAGGCAGACGAGGGTATCGACCGAGCCGGGGAGCCGATTTTCTTGATGCGACCGGAAGGCAGCACAAGAATTCGATAGGTCTCCTCGGGAATTCGGTCGATCAGTTGTTGGCGGCTCAGCGAGGACTGGCCGCCAATACGAACGCAGGAGCCTGAGTCCATTCACAACGGCCAATCTGAGGATTTGAAAAGGCTCGTCACAGAGACGGCGTTTTTCGGCCTTGGCACGGTAAAGTCGCCGATCGGGCCGGAGGGGCCGACGTCACGATCGACCGGATAGGTTCTGTGGAGAAGGTGGCATGGCAGGAACAGTCCAGATCGACAAGCTGTTGGAGACCGTGGTCCGCGAAGGCTGTAGCGATCTTCACATCACGACGAAGCAGCCGCCCGTGGTTCGGTTGCACGGGCGTCTTCACCGGCTTGACACGAAAGTGCTTGATGCCGAGGACACCGTGCTGCTCATGAAGAGCATTACGCCGGAGCGAAACCAGCAAGAGCTTCAGGAGGTGGGGACCACGGACTTCGGCTTCGCTTATGGAGACAAGGCGCGGTTCCGCGTTTCGGTCTTCAAACAGCGCGGCCACATCGCGATGGTCCTCCGGCAGATCCCGAACGAGAAACTGACGCTGGAGCAGGTCGGCCTACCTCCGGTCGTACGGGACCTGCTGACACGTCCTCGCGGATTGATGTTGGTCACCGGGCCTACGGGAAGTGGAAAATCCACGACTCTGGCCGCGATGATCAACTGGATCAACGAGAATATGGACCACCACATCATCACGCTGGAGGACCCCATTGAGTTTTATCACGATCACAAGCGGTCGACCGTGAACCAGCGGGAAATCGGCGTCGACGTGCCGTCGTTCCAAGAAGGTCTGCGGCGGGCTTTGCGCCAGGATCCGGATGTCATTCTGGTCGGCGAGATGCGAGACCTGGAGACGATCGAGGCGGCCATCACGGCGGCCGAAACGGGGCACCTCGTATTCGGCACACTGCACACCACAGGGGCTCAAGGAACGGTGGATCGAATCATCGACGTCTTCCCGACCAACCAGCAGGAGCAGATTCGCACGCAGTTATCGGTGGGGATCATCGCGATCATCAGTCAGACTTTGGTGCCGCGCAAGCCGCGAGGTCGGGTGGCGGCCATTGAACTTCTGGTCGTCACGCCGGCTATCGCTAACCTGATCCGTGAAGGGAAGACGTTCCGGATCAACTCGGCCATTCAGACCGGGCGGAAGTATGGCATGCAACTGATGGACGACGCCTTGTTCAACCTGTGGAAATCCGGTTTGTGCGAAGAGAAAGAGGTTTTGATCAAGGCCGTCCAACCCGGAGACTTGAAAGCTCGCATCGAGGCCGCCAAACGGGGCGAGCTGGTGGAAGACGAAGAGGAAGAAGAGTTCGAGGAAGAGTGAGACTAGTGCTTTGTCAACTCGCAAAAGTGGGATGGCCAAACGGTATGGAGCAGGCGCCTCGCCTGCCAAAAACGATCGGGACGGTCGCACCACAATTCGCCTTTTTCCTGTGATAGAGCACTAGCGGCTTCAGGACAATACCGGTTTTCAACTCGGCCTCAGGGATTTCGGGAGAGTAACCGAACATGGCCACGCGACGACTTGGACAGATTCTGGTGGACCTGGGCTACATCACCGAAGATCAGCTCTGGGATATTCTCGAGGAGCAGAAGAAAAGTCCCGGGGAAGTGATCGGTCAGGTGGCGATTCGGATGGGCTTGGTGACGCAAGAGCAAGTCACCGAGGCGCTGGCCGAACAATGGGGAATGCCGGTCGTCAACTTGAAAGAGACAACCATCCCGCCGAAAGTACTGGAGCTGGTTCCTCAGACGATGGCGGAAATTTACAAGATCATGCCCATCTCCCTGAAGGACGATGTTTTGACGGTTGCCATGGCCGACCCGCAAAACATGGCTGCCCTGGACGATCTGAGAAACTTCTTGGGCTACGATGTCCGCGGTGCGGTTTCGAATCCGAAAGATGTCGAAGAAGCGATCGCTCGGCATTACGCATCCCAGGAAGACAGCATCGAGGACGTGCTATCGTCGCTGGAATCCGAGATGGACGACGACGACATCCGCAGCGGGGCCTTCGACCTCGGCTCGGAAGAAGAGCTGGTCAACTCGGCTCCGATTCGTAAGTTGGTCAACATGGTTTTGCTTTTGGCCATTAAGGACCAAGCCAGCGATATTCACATGGAGCCTTTCGAGGACGAGTTCAAAATTCGCGTACGCTCGGACGGCGTTTTGTACGAAATGGTGCCGCCCCCGCGACATCTCGGGAACGCCATAACGACTCGGATCAAGGTTATGGCGAACCTGGACATCGCCGAACGCCGGCTTCCTCAAGACGGGCGAATCGAACTAAACGTCGGTGGCAACCCCGTCGACCTGCGGGTGAGTGTTTTGCCCACGATGTTCGGCGAGTCCGTCGTGATGCGGGTCCTCGACCGGACCGTCGTCCAGCTCGACCTGGAAAAAATCGGCATGGACCCGACCACGCTCGCCCGGTTTCGCGAACTGATCAAACTGCCGAACGGCATCATCCTGGTCACCGGCCCCACGGGCAGCGGCAAGACCACGACGCTGTATTCCGCTTTGAACGAGCTCAACGAAATCGACACGAAGATCATCACGACCGAAGACCCCATCGAGTACGACATCGACGGCCTGGTTCAAGTTCAGGTCAATCCGGACATCGACGTCACCTTCGCGAACGTTTTGCGATCGATCCTCCGACATGACCCCGACAAAATCCTGGTCGGAGAAATCCGAGACTACGAGACGGCCGAAATTGCCGTCCAAAGCGCCTTGACCGGGCACTTGGTCTTCAGCACGCTGCACACAAACGACGCACCATCCAGCATTACGCGA
>JAADHY010000182.1 GCA_013151585.1 Planctomycetota bacterium | reverse complement strand
TGGTCGACCGGTGGGAGGCGGAGGGTCAAGCCGACGATACTCTGCGTGGCGGCAACGTGCCGTACCAACGGCTTGTTCGCGTCGGCTTTCAACGCGCGATAGCGGCGCACCAGCTCCGGGAGAGGCAGCGCGGGGTTCAGTCGCTCGTCCCATTCCCATTCGATCATCGCCCGTCCCTCGGGAAATCGCCTCACCACGCCCGTCTCGTCCTTGAGCTCATCGTAGGCGTAAAGCATAGTACGACCGGGTCCAGCCCCAAGAAGTTGCACGACCACGCCGCGCGGCAACTCCAGCGGTCCAGTCAGCCGATAGACTCCGGGGGGAAAATACACCACACCGCCACCCCGCTCCGCTGCCGCGTCAATCGCCGCTTGGATCGATTCGGTATGGTCGTATCGGCTTCGGCCCTCCCTCCCCACGTAGTCCCTCACGTTGACATAGCCCAGATCCGAATCCGCCCAACCCGCTTCAATCGCGACGCAAAAGAGAACCAGTACGATTCGTATCGAAGACGACAAAATCTTCCGCTGAACCATCACCATGTGCTCCCAAGACACCAAGGCTCGTCTCGCCGGATATGCTTTGCAGAAAAACCCCGAAACCCGCAATACCCATAACGATGGGCGCGAAAGTTGCGCGACCGGACCGCCATGACGACGAGTAAGTCGCTCACGCGTCTTCCAAGACCTCGCCTGGAAAACGGGGCCGTCGTGCGACAACCGTCAGCATCGCGACGAACCCGGTTTACGCGGATCGACAATTTGTTGTGGATATCGGATATCGAATGACCTATTGCTATTTCGCGGACGGTGGAGTCTGCCGCGCCGAAGGCGTTGCCGTTCCTTGTGCACAAATGCAGTCCGAAGACGGTCACGCTAACCCACTTTTCTCGCTTGCTTCGTGGTGAAAGCAGCCTCCAACGGGATTATCGGAAGCTTGCGCATGGATTGGAAGAGGCCAAGCTGGTTCGCGATGTGATCGATGTGAAGCAAACAGCAGGCTTGACGACCGTCCAAAGGCGCCGGAACGACTGCTTGCGCTGCGCGATGGCGTGAAAGCTGCTGCACGCGACGCGGCAGCGGTGGATGGTCGCCGCGCACGAACGACTCACCTCGTTCGACTGTCCCGACTTCCAAGCCCGCCGGCGCCTACTGTGCACGTTGTCGAAATGGTGGCTCAACGAGAGCAAAGACGGAGTCCCGGGTTTTTGTTATTCGAAGCTCCATTGGGCCCGCGGGACGAGGACGCAGCCGATTCGGGTCTTGTCCTCTGGCTGGCGCCGGTGGCCTGCAACCAGCCGGACCATTCCCATCAGCTTTGTCTGGCCGAGGCATTCGCGTTGCACAGCCGCGCAGGAGTGGCCGCAGGGAGGGCTCGGTAGACCGGCGCGGACTTTGCGGCGGGGCCCGCTGTCTTGCATGAGAAGGTGTTTGCCGACAAACTGTGGCATCACGTTCTTGATGGAGCCGGATGGACGAGACTTGTTCTTCGCATTCGGCGCCATCACAAACGGCATGGCGAAAAGCGATCCGCTTGTCGCCGTTCGGAAACAGGTAGCTCGACGGGAGGAACAACGATGAGGATTCGACACAAGAGCCTGCTACGACAAGGGGGGCTCGGAGCGGTTGTGACGTTAGCCTGTCTGGCCCTTTGGGCATCCCGCGCCTGGGCGGACGTCCGGCTGCCAGCCATTTTCGGTAGCCACATGGTCCTGCAGCAAGGTCAAGCGGACCGAGTTTGGGGGTGGGCCGATCCAGACGAAACCGTCACGGTCGAGATTGCCGGCCAGAGTCATTCGGTCACGACGGGTGACGACGGGCGGTGGTCGGTTCAGTTGGAACCGCTTTCAGCCGGCGGACCGTACACGATGACGGTCCGAGGAAAAAACACGATTAAGCTGGAAGACGTGCTGGTCGGCGAAGTCTGGCTCTGCTCCGGCCAGTCGAACATGCAGTGGCCCGTCTCAGCCGCTCGCGACGCCGACTTAGAAATCCGATCGGCCAAATATCCCAAGATCCGGTTGATCACCGTGCCACAAGTCGGAACTCAAGAACCGCAGTTCGACTTCAAGGGCGAATGGAAAGTCTGTTCGCCGGAGACGGTGGGGGATTTCTCGGCGGTCGGTTTCTTTTTTGGACGCGTTCTGCACCAGATGCTAGGAGTGCCTATCGGCCTGATCGACAACTCCTGGGGTGGCTCATCTTGCGAAGCGTGGGTCCGCCGCGATCTGCTGGAGAAGGACCCTCGTTACGAAGCTTTGATGGCACGTTGGAAAAAAACTGAGGCGACGTACGACCACGCCAAAGCCGTGGCCGCCTACCAGAAACGGCTGGAACAGTGGAAGAAGAGGGTCCAAGAAGCCAAGGCGGCCGGCAAGCCGGCGCCACGTCGGCCGCGACCGCCGCGCAACCCTTTGATCGGACAACACAGGCCGGGCAACCTCTACAATGGCGTGCTGAAGCCGATTATCGGCTTCGGCATCCGCGGAACGATCTGGTATCAGGGTGAGTCGAATGCTTCGCGAGCATACCAGTACCGGCATCTTTTCCCGCTGATGATCCAGTCGTGGCGGGACGAGTGGGGGATCGGCGAATTCCCGTTCTATTGGGTCCAGCTCGCCGATTTCCGAGCGGAAGTGTCTGAGCCGAAAGAAAGTGATTGGGCCGAGCTGCGAGAAGCGCAAACCCTGGCTATGAGGCTTCCCAACACGGGGCAGGCGGTCATCATCGACTTGGGCGAAGCGAATGACATTCACCCGAAAAACAAGCAAGATGTCGCGCGCCGGCTGGCTCGCTGGCCGCTGGCTTGCCAGTACGGACTGGATATTGTCTATCAGAGCCCGCTGTACAAGTCGATGGAAAAGAAGGGCAACAAAATTCTTATCACCTTTGACCATGTCGGCGGCGGACTGGTGACAGTCGATGTCCACCAAGTCAAGGGCTTCGCCATCGCTGGCGAGGACCGTAAGTTCGTGTGGGCAGAGGCGAAGATCGTGGGCAAGGACAAGGTCGAGGTGTGGAGCGACGCGATTCCCGATCCCGTTGCGGTGCGCTACGCTTGGGCCGACAACCCGGTTTGCAATCTCTATAGCCGCGAACGTCTCCCGGTCACCCCGTTCCGCACGGACGACTGGCCCGGCATCACGGCGCAGAACAAATAGTCGGCGGGAGATCGGCCATCCGGGCCTGCAAACGTCCACAAAAGGGGACAGATGCGGCGTAAGTCGTCTACGCGTCTTCCGGGCGGTCGCCGGAAGGCGCGTGGACGTTCCTGTTTCGGTCCGTTTCAATTCAACCGGACGCCCTCCTTTTTCTGGACCTTTTCTGCCCGGTGTTTCCGTGGCGTAGTCGATCGCTTAGAATGCCGTCTTGCTCCGCGATGCTGCGGACCGGAGAATTTGTGCGCGCTGCTGCTCACGACTCGAATCGACGAGCCAGACGAGACAAAGGAGTCTCATGGACAATCGGTGGGAAACGCCTGATGCTTTCGGCGAGGGGCCGGCAGATCGTCCGGCCCCGCCCGAGCCGTTGGAGATGGTCGATGTGACGTACGAGCCGGACCGGCCGGTCGAACCGCTGCGTCGTCGGCCGCGGTCCCGTCTCCGGCGCCGGGATCGTTGGGCGATTGGACTGTTCGTCGCCACCTGCATCAGCACTTTCTTTTCTGGGATGTTCGCAGGAGTCGGGGCACCGCGTGCCGACTGGCTGCGGGAGCAGCCTGTCGAGGTTCTAAAAGCTCTCACGCTGAACGGCATCAGCTATGCCGGCCCGCTGATGCTGATCCTGCTTGCTCATGAAATGGGCCACTACCTTCAAGCGCGTCGGTACCGCGTGCCAGCCACGTTGCCGTTTTTCATTCCGATGCCGATCACGCCTTTCGGCACGATGGGAGCCGTAATCGTACAGCAAGCTGGAGTCGCGGACCGAAAGGCCTTGTTCGACATCGCCATCACCGGACCTTTGGCTGGGCTGCTTGTTGCGCTGCCAGTCACCTACTTCGCCCTGCAGGATGTGCAGATCGTGCAGCTCGATCCGAACGCGGGCGGAGTCGAAATCCGCTACGGCGATCCTCTCGTCCTGCAGTGGATGGTGGAAGTCGTTCATCGTCCGCTGGCGGAAAACGAGGACATCATTCTGACGCCGATGCTTTTCGCCGGCTGGGTCGGCATCTTCATCACGGCCCTGAACCTGATGCCAGTCGGACAACTCGACGGAGGCCACATTCTTTACACGCTGATCGGCCGAAAGGCCCACTATGTGGCCTATGCCCTGATTCTGCTCGCCGTTGCCCACATGGTCCATTCCAAAGACTACGCCTACAGCCTGATCATCGCGCTGCTCGTGTTGGTGGGCCCGCGTCATCCGCCCACCGCGGACGATCGAGTGCCCCTTGGGATGCCACGCGTCCTGTTGGGGTGGCTGACGTTGGCGTTCATCATCTTCGGGTTCACGCCCCGGCCGATCACGATTACCGTCCACGAGCCTCCGCCGCCGCCCGTTCCCGTGCACTCCGAGGAGCCTCAGTTCATGACGCGGGACAACCTCGACGAACGCAGCCCGGAAGAGGAGGCTCGCGGCACAGAGCCGGACGCCGCAGACGAAGGGCGGTGCGACGGGCCATCATCGCGCGGACACATCAGCCTGATACCGCCAGCGCGGCCCTATCCTTCCCAGCGCGACTTCATGAAAGCCAGAGCGTTTTTGGCCAGATGTTCTTCGGATGGGAACATGCGCCGCCAGATTTTCGTCGCAGCGGCCAGATCGGGCAGAGCCAGCCCAAAAGCTTCGACCATCAGCCAGCCGTCGTAATTGATTTCTTTGAGCGTGTTGAAGGTGGCGTCCCAGTCGACACCGCCTTCGCCCGGTGTCGATCGATCGTTTTCTGAAATGTGCACGTGCACGAGCTGGTCGCTGCACGTACGGATCGCTCGGGCTGGGTTTTTCTCTTCGATGTTGGCGTGGAAGGTGTCGTACATCATTTTGACGTTCGGGTGGCCGATTTCGCGCACGAACCGCACGCAGTCCTCCGCGCAGTTCAGGAAGTAGCATTCGAAGCGATTCAAATATTCGATCACCAGCGTCACGCCGGCTTGCTGAGCATAATCGGCCACCTGGGCCAGTGTTTCCTTCCCACGCTGCCATTCCTCGGCGGTCGGGCCGCGACCGGTGAATTCACCCAGAGCCGAATGGATCGGTCCGCAGAGCATCGAGCAGCCGACCGCTTGACAGCAATCGATGGCCTGCTTTAACCGATCGACCGCCGCCTCACGGACGGACGGCGACTCGGCGATCGGATTGGCGTCCCCGGTGCAAACCGTCACCGCTGACCGGCCCAGGCCCAACTCATCCAGCTTCTTGCCGAGTGACTGGAACTTGGCCGTGTCGAAGTTGAAAATCGGCAGCTCCACGCCGTCGTAGCCCCACTGCTTTAACTGTTCCAGGATCGGCAGGTGCGAATCGTCGACATCGGCCGTCCACAGCAAGAGATTCATTCCATACTTCATGGTGGTTTTCCTTTACTGTTTTCGATCCCGCAATCGGAGTCTACGAAGCGAACGGATCGAGCTTATTCGACCGCGTCGGTAAGCCCGTCCTCCCCGGCGAGGCAGACGCCGAACCACTCGGCCGGAAGCAAATCCGATACACGCTCGCGAACCATCTCGCGAGCTCCCGCCAGCACCTCTTCGATGCTCGCCGGCAGCGGCTCCAGTTTGATCCGTCGCATGACCTGATTCAAGCGAAAGAGCAGCCGCCGCGGCTCGACGTAGTCGCGCAACACCTGTTCTTTCACGAACAGGGGAATGAACGAGGCCAACTGAGAGGTGGTGCCTCGCGCCATCCGGTTGACCGCTTGCTGGACGGCCTCCGGGTCGACGCAATCCAAGACGGCGTAATACCGGTCCAACAGCTCCGGCCACCGTTCGATCAGAACGGCATCGAGCAGCAACTCGGTGCTGATGTGGCCCAGGAAACCGGTACGGTATCG
This sequence comes from Planctomycetota bacterium, assembly GCA_013151585.1. Lineage (GTDB taxonomy): Bacteria > Planctomycetota > Planctomycetia > Planctomycetales > Planctomycetaceae > JAADHY01. The sequence goes on along the minus strand of JAADHY010000182.1, from coordinate 9,295 downwards.
TGGATCGCCATTGAGCTGGCGTCGGAACAGATTTGTGACGAGGCTTGTCGTTTCCGCGAAACCGCGAGTTCGGTGGAACCACAAGTCGTCGCGTGCATGTTGCAAAACCCCTGCGGCGACTTGACCGACGACGGTGCGCGGAGTCTCCGCGAAGGGCGCCACCTTCCGAGGTCGGAGGCGGACGCGGCGGTCAACGACCGCCAACCAGTCCGGCACGGCCGTTCCGGCCAGAAAGTGAGGTTCGTTCAGAAACCGAAGGCCGTGAGCGAAATAGTTCATGCGGACGGCTCTCAACAGCAGAGGTGGATCGGACAGCGGTGGCCCCGGCCGCCACGTTCAGTCTTCTGTTCCGCCGGGACTCACCGGTTGCGTCGGTGGTCCGTATTGTTCACAATCGCCAGCGGATGTCAAAACAAGGAGCGGCCTTGAGGATGAGTGACGCACCGTTGAGCTTGGTGGTGTTCGCGCGGGATCAATCGCGTCGCGTCCAGGACGCGTGGGACGAACTGTCGGCGTTTCTGGATGCGCGGACCGGAGTACAGATTGCGGCGACGGCCATTGCAGGCGATTTGACCTTGCCGGACGAGCCCGTCGACCTGGTCTTGGTCCTCGGCGGTGACGGAGCGATTCTGCGAGCGTGTCACCAATTGGGCCCCCGCCAGCATCCTGTGCTTGGAATCAATTTGGGACGGCTCGGCTTCTTGGCCGATCTGTCGCCCGACGAATTCCGCGAGAATTTTGAGCTGATTCGGCAACGCCAGTACCAAGTGGTCGAGCATTTGATGTTCGAGTGCGCGCTGAAGCGCGGCGACGGTTCGACCGAGACGTTCCTCGGACTGAATGAAGCGGCCATTCGCGCTTCGGGCCTGCAGATGATCGATGTCGAGCTGGCGATCAACGACGAGCCCGTAACAACCTATAGCGGCGACGGTTTGATCGTCAGCACGCCCGTCGGCTCGACCGCGCACAGTCTCTCGGCCGGCGGTCCGCTTCTGCGGCAGGATTTGCAGGCTTTCGTGGTGACGCCGATTTGCCCTCATTCCTTGTCGAACCGGCCGCTGGTTGACCACGCCGACCGCGTCTACACGCTCGATGTGCCGAACGCAGACGTCGGAGCGACACTCGTTGTGGACGGCCAAATCCGTCGTCCCATCCGACCGGACGACCGCATCGAGATTCGCAAAGCGTCTGTCACCTTCAAGCTGGCCCGCATTCCCGGTCATAGCTTCTACGCCATGTTGTACCGCAAGCTCGGCTGGGCCGGCCACACTCGTACGACCCACACGCCCCGTTGACCGATCGCCTCCGCGCCGGCGCAGGTCGGGGCGTTCCGCGTTTCCCCACTGTAAACTCGGCTGGAAACGAACCGGGGGTTCGGCCTATACTGAAACCTGTCGCTAAATACAAACTTCTCATCTCGGCGGAAGCGGACAGAGCTTCCTGAAAGCAAGCTCGAGGCGGACTGGACCAGGAGACGACCATATGTCGAGCACGATGAAACGATTGGTGATCGCGTCGATGGTGACGTCGGGGCTGGTGGCCGTGGCTGCCATCGTCGACATGGTCGTCGGATTTCCTTTCTCTCGTCGCATCGTGATGGACGTGCTATTCCTGATCAGTGCTGCCCTGATCATTTACATGGCATACGACACGTATCAGGAGCTGGCCTGAGCGGAAAGGGCGGCTGGTCGGAACCGCGGGGCGGCACCTAACGAACCGAGATCGAGCGACCTTAGACGTCCAGATCATCGACCAGGCTGGCCTCTTCCATAATGATCCGGTAGCGTTCGCTAGCGTCCTTGCCGAGCAATTGTTGGAAGGTGCGGTCCGCCTCCAATTGGCTTTCGATTTCGACCTTCAGCAGCGTGCGGTTCTTCGGGTCGAGCGTCGTCTCTTTGAGTTGCTGCGGCGTCATCTCGCCCAGCCCCTTGAAGCGGCTGATCTCAACTTTGCGGTTCGCGGGGAGTGAAGCCAGAATCTCTTCTTTATGGGCGTCGTCACGGGCGTAGTATGTTTCGTTCCCCACGACGATGCGGTACAGCGGCGGTTGAGCAATGTAAAGTTTTTCTTGTCGGATCAGGTCCCGCATGTGACGGAAGAAGAAAGTCAAAAGCAACGTGCTGATGTGATACCCGTCGCTGTCGGCGTCCATCAGCAGAATCACTCGACCGTAACGCAGTTTGCGGATGTCGAAGTCCGGACCGATGCCGGTGCCGAGCGTTTCGACCAGGTCGCGGATTTCCTGGTTCGCCATGATGCGCGAGGCCGTCAGCGATTCCGTGTTCAGCACCTTGCCCTTCAGTGGCAAGACCGCTTGCGTGCGGCTGTCGCGTCCCATGCCGGCCGAACCGCCGGCCGACTGTCCCTCAACGATGAATAGCTCCGATTCGTCCGGGTTCGTCGAGCGGCAGTCGAGCAGCTTGCCGGGCAACCCGTTTTTCCGCGACGCCGACTTGCGTCGGATTTCACTGGCAGCCGTGCGGCTGGCCAGACGCGCTCGCGCAGCCAGCACGATCCGACCGATCACAGCGTCCGCAATCGACGGGTTGTTGTTCAGCCACGTCTCCAGGGCCGGTCGGACCAAGCCCTCGACCATCCCCTGCATCTCCGGGTTGTTCAGCTTTTCCTTGGTCTGACCCTGAAAGACCGGGTTGGATAGAAAAACCGACAGGATTCCCAACACGCCTTCCCGGATGTCGTCGTTAGTGATAGTGAGGCCCTTTTGCTTGATTTCGTGCACCTCCATGTAGTTTCGTACGGCCTTGGCGATGCCCGCCCGGAGACCTGACTCATGCGTTCCGCCGGCGTGCGTGCGGATGCCGTTCACGTAGCTGCGGATCTGTTCGTCCGTCGCTTCCGTCCACCGCATGACCAGCTCGATCCGTGTTTTGCCGTCGTCGCGCTGGACGGCGAAGACCTGATCGTGGACTGGCCTTTTCTGTTCTTCGGCCGTCAGCTTTTCCAGATAGGCTGCCACGCCCTGCGGGTGATGCAGCTCGTGCGTTTCGCCTTTCGTCTCGTCCTGGAAGACGATCTTCAGTCCGCCATGAATGTACGAGATATCTTCCAGGTGCTGGCGGATTGTTTCAGCACTGAATTGAGTGCGGCGAAAAATTTGGGGATCCGGGCGGAAAAAAATCGTCGTGCCGCGGCCGCGGAAAGGACGAACCTTCTTGACCGGCGTCGTTGGCTTTCCGCGTTTGTAACGCTGGGTCCACTCGTAGCCATCGCGACGGACTGTGGCGACCATCTCCTCCGAAAGGGCGTTGACGACCGATGCCCCGACGCCGTGCAAACCGCCGCTGCGAGCATAGTTCTTGTCGGAGAATTTCCCACCGGCATGCAGAGTCGTGAGGATCAGTTCCAAGGCGGACTTTTTGGTTTTGGGGTGCTTGTCCACGGGGATGCCGCGGCCGTTATCGCTGACGGTGATCGACGCGCCGTCGCGGTGCAGCGTTACGACCACTCGGTCCGCTTCGCCCACCAGGAACTCATCCACCGAGTTGTCAACGATTTCCCAAACAAGGTGATGCAGGCCGCGGGCAGTCGTGTCGCCGATGTACATGGCGGGGCGGCGCCGAACCGCTTCCAGCCCTTCCAGCACCTCGATGTCTCTCGCTCGATACTCCGATTTTGTCGCAGTTGCCATCGCTCCGTCTGTTTTGATGTTTCCGGCGACGCCGAGCGTTCCGCCGGATAAGTTAGATTAGTACGTCGCTGAGTCTACCGCAGTTTTTCCATGGAACAATCGGGGGCGTCCTAGTGCTTTGTCACAGCGTAACCGTGGGGCGGTGAGCCTTACGCGCTAGCGTCGGGTCGGGCGGCCTCACCTGCGGCTCGCGCCGTCAGCTCACTCGTCCAATCTCTAGCTCTCGCGGTGATAAAGCACTGGTGCTACGTCACAGCGAAAAGTCGGGGTTGAAGTTGGTCGTGGTGCAGCCGTCTCGGCTGCTGCTTGCGGGCGAGACGCCCGCGCCACAACAGAGCATGATCCCAATTTTTCCCTTTGACAGAGCACTAGTCGGGAGTTGTGGCCATTCCACGCGGGGAAAAGCGGTCGCTGGGCATCGCCTGGCTGTGGGTCTACCCCAACAAGCGGAACTGGCAACAACGCCCCGTCGACCGACTCGGACGGTCAATACGGACCGTGCCGCCGTCGACCGCGCGAATTGTTACGGAAATCAGCAGGTCTGTCTACCGATGTCTTCGGGCGGCGCTCGGTAGGATGGCGTGGGGCGCGTCACGCTGTTTGCCTTGCAAACGCCGTCGTCCCTTCTCCCTCGCCGTCAGCACAAGCTGCGGCAAGGCGGATGAGAGGGCTGCCGTCGCAGAAAGCTTGGATTGTGGTGGGGCCTCCCGTGGCAGGCGAGACGCCCGCGCCACAACGTTTCGCGATTCCACTTTTCCGCAGTGCCAAAGCGCGAGGCCAAATCTGTTGTTTCGCGCGTCAGGTAAGCGTGGCCGAACCATTGCAGAGGACCGCGTCTGCACGCTGTCATCGGTCGACCGGAAGCAACGGCTATTGCACAATCGGCAGGCTGACCGAAGCTCCGTGCGTGATTTCGTGAGTAACGATCGAGCCGATCAGCGTGGTGCTGGTGCAGTCATGGATTTCGATGGTCGCCAACGAGCCAGCCAGTCGCGGATGGCCGTCGAAAACCACGATGCGATCGCAGTCGGTCCGGCCCACCAGTTGGACGGGGGCGTCCGGCCCGCTCGCGCCCGCTTTTTCCGCCGCCTTGCTCGGGCCTTCCACCAGCACCTCGACTCGCCGGCCGATGAAGGCGGCGTTGTCCTCTTCGCTGATCCGGTTCTGCAGCGCGAGCATCTCGTTGTTGCGTCGCCGCTTGATCTCTTCCGGCACGTCGTCCTCATAAAGCTCGTAGGCTTTCGTTCCCGGACGAGGGCTGTACTTGAAAATGAAGCTGTTCTTGAACCGGCAGTCGCGGATTAAATCCATGCTCCGTTCAAACGACTTTTCCGTCTCGCCGCAAAAGCCGACGATGAAATCACTCGAGACGGCGCAGCCCGGCACTGTGCTGCGGATTCGTGCGATCATTTCACGGTATTCTTCCACCGTGTAGCCGCGTTTCATCCGCCGGAGCACGTCGTTGCAGCCCGACTGAGCGGGGACGTGCAAGTACCGGCACACTTTCGGCAAATCGCGCACGGCCTGGAGTAGCTCGTCCGAAAGGTCGCGCGGGTAGTTGGTCACGAACTTGATCCGGTCGATGCCTCCCGTGTCATGGATCAGTTCCAGCAGATCGTGGAGCCGGTACTGGCGACCGTTTTCGACCGCGGCGTAACTGTTGACCGTCTGGCCGAGCAGTGTGACTTCCCGAACGCCCTGATCGGCCAGCACGCGCACTTCCGCGGCGATCTGACTCGGCGGGCGACACTGTTCCGGCCCGCGTGTCATCGGAACGACACAATAGGTGCAAAACTTGTCGCATCCGATCATGATGCGAACGAAGGCTTGGAACGGGCTCGGCCGCATCTCGGGCGTCCGCAACGGGTCGTAGCTTTCAAAGCTGGCCGCGACGGCCTGCCGGCTGCCGGCTTTTCGGTGCAAACTGACGGCCAAACGCTGCTCGCGATCGCGCCGAGCCTGCTCAATCAGCCGCGGAATCTCTCTCAGTTGCCCCGTTCCGACGACCAAATCCACATGCGGCGCCCGCTCGAAGATCAACTGCTGGTCTTTCTGAGCCATGCAGCCCATCACGACGATAACGCAATCGGGGCGGCGCCGTTTGGCGTGCTTCAGCCGTCCCAAGTGGCTGTAAATCTTATGCTCGGCATGCTCGCGCACACTGCACGTGTTGAACAAGATCGCGTCGGCTTCACGGATGTCATCCGTCAGTTCATAGCCGGTTTGGCGCAGAGCCGCCACGACCAGTTCGCTGTCCAGGACGTTCATCTGGCAGCCAACCGTTTCAATGAAGAGTTTCCGCTTGTGCGGCGTGTCTGTGTGGGGCATATCCGATTCGATATCGTGAAATCGTTCGATGATTCAGGGGATCCGATGACGGGCTCCGCCTCCTTTTCGTCGCCATTCTCGCTGCCGGTTCTGAACAGGTCCGCATCGAACCAACAACTTTCGGCGCTTCGATGGCAGGCCCTTATCGGCGCTACGTCTCAGTGGAGCGGCTTGCGTCTCTGCTGGGCCTGCCTGGGAACTCGGGATTGGCCGCCGGGTGACGACATTGTCCACATGACAATCTTATTCGACGGCGACCGCTCGGAAAATCCAGGGGAGCAACTTTTCCAGAGCCCGGACCGCTCACGCGGGCGGCTCTGGAGGTTCCCTGCGACTCTTTGTGCCTACGCATCTGCCGTGCCGCGGTTTTCATGCAGCCCGTGCCGTCTGGCTCGCGTCGGGCGACTGCAGTCCATGCTCGGACTGTGCAGCGGCGGGCGTTCGGGCCAGCTCCTCCTCTGATGGATTCCCGTCGGCCTGACGCCCGGCTTTTTCGCGCTTGCGGCGGGCCAATTCTTCAGCCAGATACTGGCCAGCGTAGACTCGTTTGTGGTGTGTCATCAATGATACGAGCGACCGCAGAGCCAGAAACGACGCGACGGCGTAAAGCAGCAACAGCCAGAGTTCCATCTCCGACTCCTCGTTCCGATAGTTCCACGGAGCCGTCGGGGGGACCGGTGACTTACCACCTACCACCCAACGTCTCGATCCCGTTCAGACGCCGCAAACAACAACGGGTCAGTCGTCGTGCAATTGGGTCGGCCCCACCGCCTTTCGATGGTTTCCCGTCCTGGGGCAATCCTCGTCGCTATTCGCGGACCCGTTCGATGTACGTCCCACTGGACGCGTCGACTTTGATTTTGTCCCCCTGCTTCACGAAGGCCGGCACCATGACGGTCGCGCCGGTTTCGACTTTCACCGGCTTGGTCACGTTGGTCGCCGTGTTGCCCCGGGCGGCCGGTTCGGCTTCGACGACTTCCAGCACGACATGCTGAGGTGGTGTCATGCCGATCAGACGCCCGTTCCAGTAGAGGAGCTGACAGGTAGCACCTTCCAACAAAAACCGGACCTGGTCTCCGCAGACTTCTTCGCTGAGATGGTGTTGTTCGTACGTCTCGTTATCCATGAACACGTAGCCGTTGGCGTCCCGGTAGAGATATTGGCCTTCGCCGGAATGAACGTCGGCCGACGCCGACTCCAGGCTGTCGCCGCTTCGGTACGTGCGGTCGATGATCGTGCCTTTGAGCAAGTTCCGCAGCTTCGTCTTGTACAGGGCCTGCCCTTTCCCCGGTTTGACGAAGTTGCACTCAAGCATTTCGTACGGCTCGCCGTCGATCGTGACTTTGATTCCTTTGCGAAATTCGCCAGTATTGATTTGAGGCATCGGTCTGGTTCTTTCTCGTGTCACCTAACGCGGCCCGCGGCCGCAACCAAAGTGAGAGTGAGTGAGCGGCAGGCGCCAGCCTCTCCAGTGTCTCCGTGCAGTGGAAAACCGCAGGCTATCGCTCGCGTCTTGCGCTCACGGTAGTTTCCGATGTTTGAACAACATGCGCGCATACCGCGCAGATCGCAACTCACGAAGACATTAAACTGTCTGTTCTTTGCGACTGATTCCGGCGCCAAGGTGCTCCTCGCCTTTTCGGCCGACCGGATTGGCCAAGGGAAGAATATCAAATCGGATAGACCGTGGAAATGCTGAACAGAGCGAATGGGGCGGACAGGGAGCAGAGAGCTCCCGCCGCCTCAGGAAACCGTGAGCCCGCACGGGACCACCCGACCGCGGACGGTCGTCCGGCAAGCTGGCGGCGGGCGATGGCCATGGCCGTCCGCGAACCGGCCGAGCTGGTCGAGGCGCTGAAACTGCCGGCGGAACTAGCGGAGTCGGCCGAGGCAGCGACCGGCAGATTCCCGTTGTTGGTTCCACGCAGCTATCTGGCTCGGATTCGCCCCGGCGATCCCGGTGACCCGCTGTTGCGACAAGTCTTACCGGCGGCCGCCGAAACGATCACTGCTCCCGGCTTCACCGCCGACCCGGTCGGCGACCGGGCTGCTCGCCGTGCGCCCGGTTTGCTTCACAAATACCGCGGCCGCGTGCTTCTCATCACGACGGGTGTCTGTCCTATCCACTGCCGCTATTGTTTTCGGAGGCAGTACCCTTACCCCGAGGAGCCGCGACGAGCGGAGCAGTGGCGGGCGGCACTGGATTGCATCGGCGCGGACTCCACTCTGCATGAGGTGATTCTCAGCGGCGGCGACCCGCTGATCTTGCCCGATGAACGACTGGCGGAGCTGATGGGGCGGCTGGGTGAGATTCGGCATCTGCGTCGATTGCGACTGCATACTCGGATGCCGATCGCGGTGCCCGAGCGGGTCACGGACGGGCTGATCCGCGTGCTCCAGAACGTGCGGCTGCGGACGGTCGTCGTCGTACATGCCAATCATCCACAAGAGCTGCAAGGGGACTGTGCAACCGCACTCAGACGGTTGGTCGACGCCGGCTTCGTCACGCTGAATCAAGCCGTTCTCCTGCGTGGAATCAACGACGATCCGGACACGCTGGCCACGTTGTGCGAACGGTTGGTCGACCTCGGCGTGATCCCATACTATTTGCATCAACTGGATCGGGTCGCCGGAGCTGCGCATTTCGAGGTGTCGGAATCCGAGGGGCGAGAAATCATTGAAGAGCTCAGGCGCCGGCTGCCCGGCTATGCCGTGCCACGTTATGTACGCGAAATCGCCGGTGAAGAATTCAAAGCCCCGCTGGCGTGAACCCTGCGAAACTTCAGAGGAGCCGGTCGTTATCGGTCGTCTTCGCGGGTCGAGAGGGGCGACCGGGAGCCGCAGGTAAATGTCGCTTTTCTATTTCGCCCAACCCCTGCCAGTTATATCAATTACGCGGAATGCCAGGATTCTTCGAGACTGGGCTGGAGCCGATGGCCATTTCTTGCTATGACTTGTGGCGTTCTGAAGTTACAATCGCCATGGTCCCGCTTGATCTTCTCCTAATTTCTGGTGGCAACCGGGTCGCAGACAGGGTACCCTAGAATGTAGAGTGAAGAAGCGGTCGCGGACTGATCCTCGCGTTGGTCGGGGGTTTCGGAGCCTCCGATGTCGCAGAGATGCGCGTGCGCCCGGATGGGGGCGGGCGGACCGTCTTTGTTTTCCACTCGGAGTGACAGCCCCGGCGATCATGGCTGAGGAGTTCTGTCCTTAGGATGATAGCGTGCTCAGAGCCTGCCATTGTTCCGGTTAACATGGATCACGCGGATGGATGACGGTCGACGAGAAATGCGGTCCCTGGCAGCTCGCGACGAAGCC
>JAADHY010000713.1 GCA_013151585.1 Planctomycetota bacterium | reverse complement strand
GTCATCACCGGCAAGCACATCACGCTCTATCGCGAACATTTCGTTTACGTGCGCCGTCCCAGCCCGCGATCCGATGCTCGGCCCGGCCTTTACCCCGACGCCTTGATCCCCTTTGTCAACCCGATCGACGGATCGGAACTGACCCGTTGGGATGCTCGGCGGAACCCGAAGGGGGCCAAATACGATGCCATTCCATTCGACGTTTGGAGAGGTTCGACCGAGGTTCTTTGGGTCGACGTTTTCGTGCCGCCGGATGCGAAGGCGGGCTTGTACCGGGGCCGCGTCACCGTCACCGGCCGCGGCCTTTCGCCGATCATGATCTCGATCGAGCTCACCGTGTGGGACTTCGCACTGCCCGACCGGCCGACCGTGCAGGCCCACTTCGGCAGTTTTCATCGCGTCGCAGCCGCCCACGGGGTGAAGGTGGGATCGGAGCAATACCGCGTCATCGAACGGCGGTATTGCGAGGAATTGGCTCGACATCGCATCTGCCCGCCGATCCCGAGCCATCTGTATCCGGCGGTCGGCAAAGACGGCCGCATCGATCCTTCGAAAACGCACGACGAGCTGGCCCGGTACATCCGAGAACTGCACGTCAACTCGTTTGCGATCCGTTGGCCGCCTTTTCGCGATCCGCTCGGAGCCGACCGCGAAAAGGCGAAGCGCTATCTGGCCAGCTTCTACTCCTACCTGAAGGAGAACGGATGGGCCGACGGAGCCTACATCTACATTTTGGACGAGCCGAACGATCCAGAGGCGTACGATCGAGTGCGACGGCGGGCCGCTTTGGTCCACGAGGCCTGTCCCGGTATCCCGGTGCTTTGCACGGAACAGACCAAGCCGAGCGATCCGAAATGGGGCTCGCTGGACGAGGCCGTCGACATCTGGGTCCCGCTCTGGCCGCTGCACGATGAACCGACTGCCAAACAGCGTCTGGCCGCCGGCGATCGGCTTTGGTCTTACACGGCCTTGTGCCAGGGACCGGAGCCATCTCCGTGGTGGCAAATCGACTTCCCGGTTCTCAATTACCGCATTCCCTTGTGGATCAATTTCCGCTACCGCATGACCGGCCTGCTCTATTGGACCACAGTCTATTGGGGCCATGTGCGCGACCCGTGGTTGGATCAGCCCAGCTTTCGCTTGGCCTACAACGGCGAAGGCATGCTGTTCTATCCGGGCACGGACGCCGGCTTCGGCGGCCCGGTCACTTCGATCCGACTGAAGAACATCCGAGAAGGCATGGAGGACGCCGAGTACTTCCAGTTGTTGGTCGATCAAGGTAACGAGGCCTTCGCGCGGAGCGAGGTTCAGAAAGTCGCCCGAAGCTGGTTCGACTGGGAACGAGACCCTGACAAAGTTCTGGCCGCCCGACGCCGACTGGCCGAGCGCATCCTCGCGCGGCAGAACAAGGCCAAGCGGCGATAAAGTCGCAGCCGGCTCGGTGCACCGCGCCGGCCGGATTGCAGTCTGTGAAGACGCCCCATTGAAACGTGAGCCCCGTGGAAGGAGGTTTTTCTCATGGCGAGTTCATCCCAAGTGACGCGTCGGTGCTTCCTGCAGCAGACTTCGGTGATGGGAACGGCACTCGGAGTTTCCACGCTGACTGCCCGGCGGGCGCTGGGCGCGAATGAGCGTTTGGCGATCGGCATGATCGGCGTGGGGGGCCGCGGCTCCGCTCACATGGCCAAGCTGCGCAGTCTCGCTCAGTCGCACAACGTGGAAATCACAGCGGTCTGTGATGTGTGGCAGGTGAACTTGAAGCGGGCGGCCGAGCGGGGCAAGGGCTGGTTTGGCCGCGAACCAAAACAGTTCACGCGTTTCGGCGATCTTTTGACTTCTGGCGGTGTCGACGCCGTGGTCATCGCCACCCCCGACTTCAGCCATACGCCGATCCTGATTGCGGCTCTGAAGGCCGACAAGGACGCCTACGTCGAGAAGCCCATGTCGATCACGATCGAAGAGGCCAACGAGGCGCTGGACGTGGCGCGGGCTCGCAAGCGAGTCGTCCAGGTCGGCACGCAGTACCGGAGCAACGGCGGCTTCATTGCCGCATCGAAGGAACTGGCTACGGGCGTCTTGGGACAGATCAACCGCATCTCGGCGCAGGCCAATTTCAACCAGCCGCGATGGGCCCGAGCCTACTCGGATTGCAAACAGAAAGACGTCGACTGGGACGCCTATCTGTTCAACCGCTCGAAGCGTCCCTTCGATGCCCGATTGCTACGCCGGTGGCACCTTTACCGCGAATTCACAAACGGGCTGTCCGGCCTGTGGATGAGCCACTACGTCGACGCCGTGCACTTGCTGACGGGAGCCAAGTATCCTCGGTCGGCCGTCGCTCACGGCAACATCTACGTCTGGAAGGACGGCCGCGAGCACACGGACACCTTCCACGCGCTGCTCGATTACCCGGAAGGCTTCTTGTTCGACTGGGGCATGGGGCTGGGCAATTCGGCCGGCGTCTTCTTCGCCGTATACGGCACACAAGGGACGCTCGACATCGGCAACCAGTACTTGACGCCGAACAAGCTGCTCTTGTCCCCCGAAGGCGGTTCGAAAGGCTCCAAAGGTTCCGAAGAAGAAGATCGAACCGGAACCGAGCCATGACCATATGGCCAATTGGTTGGAGTGCATCCGGTCGAGGCAGCGACCGATTGCGGACATCCAATACGGCCACCAGCACGCGGTCGCGACGATCATGGCCGCTACCGCTCTGGAAACCGGCCGGCGCCAAGTTTACGACCGCGACAGCCGCAGGATGCAGCCAGGCTGAGCTGAGAATTGGACTGATGAGGACCGCGCCGGGCCGTCGTCCCTGCCTGCTCATTCTCGCCGGCCGAAATAAGAGGCGCGGCGGCCTTGACGGGCGAGCATGGCACAAGGCGGGGGAACAAGCCTTGCGCACAAAGCCTTCTTGAGAAGGCGTCTTCATCGGTCCAGCCGAGGAGACCTACGGCAAAAAGGAGGATTCGGCGATGACGAACTACATGCTGAGCGTTCTTGTTATCGGCGTGCTGGGCGTGGCGAACGCGCCCGCGGCGTCGGAACTGGTGCAGCGTGTCGGCAGGCAACCGGCGCTTGTTGTCATCGTTTCGGGCCCCGGTGAGATGCAGTGGCTGGACCAGCTTCTGGACCAAACCCCTTGGACTCTCTGCTGCGTTCTCGACGCTGCGACGGCCAGACAGGTGCGCGAGCGTGCTCGTTCTGGAGGCCAGCTTGGACGACGCGTTTTTGTGCTCGACTCGCCTGACAAGTCGCTGTGGCTGGCCGACGACATGGCCGATGCCGTTTGGGTCCGATCAGACCTCCCCGCTGCCCCATCCGAAACGGAAATGCTCCGCGTGCTGCGGCCCGGCGGCATCTGTCTGACGAAAGACAAAGTGCTAACCAAACCCGTGCCGCGGGACGCCGACCAGTGGACTCATCCCTATCACGGTCCGGACAACAACGTCGTCTCGCACGATCGCCGCGCCGGATTGCCGGGTGAGCTGCGGTTTCAAACGTACCCGGTCTTTGCGGCCATGCCGAACCAGACGCTGGTCGCTGGAGGCCGCATCTTTTTCTTCACGGGGCATATTGCGTTCCACGAGCGAGAAGAGCCGCTGCTGGACACGCTGATTGCGCTCAACGCCTACAACGGCCTGACACTTTGGCGGCGATCGTTGCAGCCCCAGTATGTTGTCCACAATCTGGCCAAAGTGGCGACCGAGCGAGAAGTGATTTTTGCCGAGGGCCCGGTCCTTTGGCGTTTGGACGCGGCAACCGGCGCCGTACGGGCCCGGCTGACTGTCCCGGACGAAGCCGCCAGCGCGGGCGACACCGACTGGAAATGGCTGGCCCTTTCCGGCAACACGCTGTTTGCTGCCTGGGGACCGCCAGACGGGCGGGTCGCTCCCTACCGGCTGAAACGGCGACTCGGACACTGGCCATGGAACGTCGCCAACGAACAGTACAAGAGTGTGACAAACCGGTTCGGAGCTGCTCGTTGGATCGGCGCCTATCGCTTTCCGGAGATGAAACTTTTGTGGACGGTGCGCGAGGACGAGCCCTTCGACGTGCGCACCCTGTGCGTGTATCAGAACCGCATCTTCGCACTCGCTCCGACCAAGTATGCGGTCGCTTGGAACGCGGCCACGGGCAAGCCGCTTTGGCGGCAAACGCCCGAGACGGCGGCGGACCTGTTTCGCGCCGTCGGCCCGCCGTTGCTGCGTCAAGGCTGGGGTCTGGGCTGGGCAACCTACACGTGCGCTCGAGCGGGCGAAGGCGTGGTTTGTTTGGCCGGGCCGCTGTTCCGTCGAACGATCGGCGTCAGTCTCGACGACGGTCGACTGCTGTGGACGCTCGACTTGCAATCGCCTCATGCGTTTTTCTTGCAGGGGGCCCTGTATATCGTGCCGCGGGTTGGCTCGCCGTCGACCGATTGCCGGAAGATCGACCCGCACTCCGGCGAAATGCTGCAGCAGTTCCGTCTGCAGGTCATCGGTTCGTGTACGCGTCTGACGGCCACACCCAACCAGTTCTTCTATCGACCGGGCGGCGGACAAGGCCGGACGGTGTTTGTGGACTTGGCCACGTTGAAGCTGGCCAACTACGTAGGCATCGTGCGTCCTGGTTGCTTTGACGGAGTCATTCCGGCGAACGGGCGGCTTTACTGGATGCCGCTGGCCTGCGACTGTTGGCAAGTTCACGGAACTCTGTGCATGGCGCCTCGCAGGCCGCTGTCCGATGCCTGGACGTCGCGTGCCACGGCGGTCGGTGCTGCCCGGCCGCTGGCTGGGCGGAAAACTTCAGGCCGCTGGCAGGCACCGACCAGCGACCGGCCGGCAGCTCGAGACGACTGGCCGGCGTTCCGCGCCGATCCGGCCGGCACGGCCACCGTCCGCACCAGCGTGGGGCGACAGGTCGAAATGGCGTGGAAAGGCGACTTGGGCGCCAAGCCGTCCGCGCCGATCTGCGCGGCAGGCAAGGTGTTTGTGGGAACCGAAGACGGCAGCGTCTTTGCGTTGGACGCACGCACCGGCCGGGTAACATGGGGCTTTACGGCTCGGGCCGCCCTGACCTTTCCGCCGGTCTATTGGAACGGCCGCGTCATCTTTGGTGCGTGTGACGGCTTCCTCTATTGCGTGGACGCCGAAACCGGCCGGCTGCTGGGACAAATCGAGCTGGCACCGGATCGACGTTTCGTCAACATCATGGGCCGGCTGATGTCCGCGTGGCCGCTGGGCGGCGGCGTGGTTGTGCAAGACGGCACTGTTTACGCAGCGGCCGGCAGCACGGCCGCGGACGGAGCGGTCGTAGCCGCTTTTGACCCAGCGACGGGCCGGCAGCGCTGGCGGCGACTTTACTCCTTGGACCACGAGCCGCAACTCAGCTTCGGCGTGCAAAGCAATCTCCTGCTGAAAGACGGCCGCCTGTTCGTGAACGGCGGAGCTCCGACCGGCGTGGTGGCTTTGGACGCCGCCGCAGGCCAAGCCGCGGAAGTCGTCGTCCAGCGACAGAATGGACAGGAAATGTTTCTCCAACCGGACGGAAAGCCTTGGTGCACCGGTCCGGAGCTCTACACGGACCAGCGAGCTCGCACGACGATTTTCAAACCCCATCAGGGACGCGTGTACTTCCATACGGGCGACGTCCACATAGCTTTGGCTCAAGGGCGGCTCTTTGCTTCTCACAGTGTCGAGGCGCTGGACCGACTCGTGAAGCTCCTCAACACCGACCCGCGGACGCGGGCCAAGATCACCGGCAGCACCGACCCGTGGGACATCCGGCGTGTGCCACTCGATCACTCGATTGTGTGGGCCAGCGAGGCGGCCGATGTGCGCGGCTTGGCGATCGGCACCGATGGCCTGGTCGCCCTGCACGGACGCGGCGTCCAGGCATTGAGCGCAGACGGAAAAACCGTGTGGCGTGCTGCGCTTCCCGCCACGCCCGTTCGATGGGGTATCGCCTTGACCGGCTCGCGTTGCGTTGTGACGCTCACCAACGGAGAGGTCGTCTGCTTTCAGAAGCGGTGAGGTTCTCGCAGAATCAGACTCGCACGTCTTCGGCGTCGCTGCTGAGCACGTCGGAGTAGCGCCGTCGGATGGGGGCAACGACGTCCGCGAGAAACTCGTCGACCTGCTGAGGTGCGCGGCCGATGAACCGCCGCGCATCGAGTGCCTCGGAGAGATCGACCGAAGCGAAGGCAGGATCGGCGGCCAGCCGGTCCAACAGGTCGTTTGGCAAACCCTGTTCTTTGACTCGCCGAGCCGCCTCCTGGCTGTGGACACGGATCCGCTCGTGCAACTCCTGCCGGTCGCCACCCGCCTTGACCGCCGCCATCAGGATCTCTTCCGTCGCCAGGAACGGCAGCTCTTCTTGCAAGTGCTTGCGGATCACCTCCGGATACACCACCAGCCCGTCGGCAATGTTGCGGTAAAGGATCAACACAGCGTCGACAGCCAGGAAGGCTTGCGGCAGAGCCAATCGCCGGTTGGCGCTGTCGTCGAGCGTTCGTTCCATCCATTGGGTCGCGGCAGTTTGGTCGGCATTCGCCGCCAGGTTGATCGCGAACCGGGCGAGGCTACACATCCGCTCGGCTCGCATCGGGTTGCGTTTGTACGCCATGGCCGACGAGCCCACCTGCTTCTCGCCAAACGGCTCTTCGACCTCTTTGCGGTGCTGCAAGATGCGCAGGTCGGTGCCGGCCTTGTGCGCGGACTGACCGATGCCGCTCAGCGCGGCCAACACCTGGGCGTCCACTTTGCGCGAGTAGGTCTGGCCAGTAACCGGGTAGGTCTCCTCGAAGCCCATCCTTTCGGCCACCAGCCGGTCCAATCGCTGCACCTTCTCGTGGTCTCCGTCGAACAGCGCCAAGAAAGAAGCTTGCGTGCCAGTCGTGCCTTTCACGCCGCGAAACTTCAGCGTCGCCAGCCGGTGCTCGATCTCGGCCAGGTCCAGCACCAAGTCGTAGCACCACAGCGTGGCACGCTTGCCGAGCGTCGTCGGCTGAGCCGGCTGCAGGTGAGTGAAGCCCAGACACGGCAAGTCCCGATACCGTTCGGCGAACCGGGCCAACGCGTCGATCACGCCCACCAAACGCGACCGAACCAGGTCCAAGCTCTCTCGCACCTGGATCAGCTCGGAATTGTCCGTGACAAAACAACTGGTCGCGCCCAGATGGATGATGCCGCGTGCTTTGGGACAGCGGTCGGCGAAGGTGTGGACGTGAGCCATTACGTCATGGCGGAGCTGGCGTTCGTATTCGGCGGCCTTGTCGAAGTCGATGTCGTCAACGGCCGCGCGCATCTCGTCGATCTGCTCTTGCGAGATGTCCAGCCCCAGCTCACGCTGGCTTTCGGCCAAGGCCACCCAAAGCCGCCGCCACGTGGAATGCTTTTTCTGCGCCGACCAGATGACCGCCATCCGCCGCGACGCATACCGGCTGATCAACGGGTTTTCATAGACGTCCTGCGCCAAAGTCGTGCTCCTTTCCTGAACACCGCCTCCCGCCGAAAGGATTCTAGCGATCGGACGGCGATGCGTCCAAGACGGTGCGTTCCGACCGATCGCGACGCGCGGGAAACGTTCCTGTTTGGTCCCTGTCCCTGTCCGCCAGATCCAGACGGCCTCGTCAACCCGACTCGAACTGGCAAAGCTCAGGTCGCTGAGGGCATGACCAGTACCGTCCGCTGATGATCCGCCGGACCCACCACAGGTGCACCGTACTGGGATGCCCATGCCGAATCGACTTTTCCCGCGCCGAATGCTTCGACACGACGGCGATGGGAAAATCGATTTCAGCCAGGCGTTTGCATTCCTTGGGGATCATCGTTTCCCTCACAGGTTGAGGATGCCGTCACAGTCCGGGTAGCCCGAACAGCCCCAGAACTGGGTTCCAGCCCGCTTGCCTTTCTTGGCTGTCCGCAGGACCATCAGCCGTCCGCACTTGGGGCAGTTGGGAATCTGATTTGTCGGATCCGTCCGATCGGACCGATCGGTCGGATCAGCCATCTTTCGGCGGCGTTGGCGCTCGGCCAACCGGGCGGCTGCAAGCTGTTCCGAATAGCTGCCTTCTTCGATGAATCGCCGTTCCAATGCGGCGATCTGCTGGTCCAGCAAGTAATTGGCCTGGTGGATCAAGCAGATGATAGCGTTGGCGCGGACCGCGGGGTCGTCATGTTCCAGCCACGGGGCGTAAAGGGCCCGGCGCTGCTGATCGGTCAAATCGGTCAGGTCCGTCCGGTCCGACGGATCAGACTGCTGGCGGCGGAAGCGGGCGGGCACTCGCCTGACGGCCATGGCTTCGGGCGAGTCGGGGGCCCACTGGGGGAGGTGCCGGTGTCGCAAGAAGTCTTCGAAGTCGAGCAGCAGTTCCTCAAGGCTGGCGCGGGCGACGTTGAGCAGACGCAGTTCGGTCTGGGAGGAGACGGCTGAGGCCCGACTGCCCTCGGCGATGTTTTGCCGGCCCGAGCGGGCGGCCTGGACCATCTGATCGACGAGGCGCGAGTGGGGATCGAGGAACTTCTCGCAGAACCAGTAGGTGGCGTCATAGATGAGCGTGGCGGTTTGAAAGCTGACCGTGTCCCGATAGCCGCCGGAAGGCCTCAGTTTAGCCATCGCGGTCTCCTCCGTAGCGCTCTGGCTCCTCCCACACCTGCATCGGTTGGCTGAGGGCGTTGACTGTCAAGTAGTAGTGCGCCACTTTGGTCACTTCGTGCTACGGGAACCGGGCGGAGTCGCGAATCGGTGTTTGCAGCCCCGACCGTAGCAGATTGCCATCGCCGTCGTAGGAGCTAGTTGCAGCGAGAACGGTCAGCGAGGCCAAGTCAGAACCGGAAAGCGTTGCGCGCCGAAACCGTTCCGTCTGCGTTCCGGCCAAGCCGATGGACCACAGCCCCGATCCGGCCGGTGTGACGGTTTCGACACGCATCGGCTCGTCAAACAGCGGGCCGACGAGCGTCTGTCCCAGGTGCAAGGGCGCGACTTCTGTCATCAGAACGTTCCAACGAAAACCCGAACGCTGCCAGATAGCGAGAAAGTAATCGCACCACCTAGCATCGTATCCCGTGGCGTACGGATGAGCAACCTGGCAGCCTGACGCGTAATCCGGCCTCCAATGGCGCGACCGAAGCGCGCGAGTGGACGTACGGGGCTTTTGGAACTGGAACGTCAAAGCGAAAGAGTGCGGAAAAACGTGCGGGAGGGTGTCTCACCCCCGGCTCTGCGCTCGTCGCTGCGGGGACTGCTTTCGTCACTCCTTGCAAAACTTCTGATTTTCCCGGCGTCTTCCCACAGTGCAAGCGACTCCCGCGGCGGAGTTAGTGCTTGAGCTTCTCGATCGCGACGGCGACGGCATGGCGCACACGAAACACGGCGTCCGGGTCGGGCAAGATGCGCGTCGAGTAGCGGCCCCCAGCGTTGGGGATGGAAACCAGACGGTTGGCTTGTTTCAGCGCCGCTTCGGCTTGCGAAACGTCCTGCTCGGCAGCGCGGGCTTTCTGGATCAGCGTCCGTAGCAGGTGCAAATACTCGTAGTCTTCGACGCCTTCCCGTGCCTGAGCCAGTCGGATCGACGGCACCGGCCCGTCCCAGCCGATCGGAGCGCCCGGGTAGCAGAGGAACCCGTCACCGTTCGGATACCGCACCCAGAACCGCTCGCCCGGCCGACCGCTCTGCGGAATGTACGCGTGCCAGCCGAACCGGTACGGGTCGTAAGTTAGCCACGAGACTCCCCAGAACTCATACGCGTCCACGCCGTAGTGGAAGCAGTAGTGCGGCAGCAGTCGCTCCACCGCACAGTACGGCGTGTCGGTGCACATCTGGCCGTCCGTGGTGAACCAGAGCCGATCGCCGGCCGCCCGCAGTTTCTGCATGGTTTCGACAGAGACGCGCCCGTCGTGGCCGATGCCCCACACGTCCAAATAGCCGTCCCATTCGGGCCGGTGGTGCCACGTGCTCGAGTAGATGGGTATCGTCGGGTCTACTTCGTGAATCATGTCACACAGGGCCTTCATCTGCTGGCGGATGTGGGGCAACCGGTAGTACGGCTCGTCGGAGATGTACAACACGAAGCGGTCCGCCCAGCCGCGCTCTTTCACGTGATCCCAGAACAGCTTCAGACAGGCCTGGTACGCCCGCTTGTATTCCGGGCGCAACCGGCTGCGGTCGGCCTCCTCGTACGGGTACTGGCCTTCGTAAGGCGCCTCGCCGAAGAGTTTCCGCGGCGGGTGTCCCCAGCCGAAACAGTAGAACAAATGCGGCGTGTAGCTGTGCGGCAAGTTCAGCTCGTCGAAGTAGTACGAGGCCGCCTTATCGAACTCGGTGAAGTCGGCCGAGGCTTTTCCGTCTTTGTAATCGAACTTGGGTGACGGCCACACGCGGTCCGGGCTCAGCCGGTACTTGGCCATGAATCGCCACATCTTCCGGTACAGCTCTTCCAGCGTCTCGTCCGTCGTTCGCCACCGCGGCCCGAAACGGACGTCATAGATTGCCGGCAGGTCGGTCTTGCGCGGCAGAGCGAAGTCCCACACGTGCACTACGAACGGAAGGAAGGCCAAAGTCGCCCCTTTTGCTTTCAAGCGAATCATTCCCACGTAGTCTCCGGCAGCAGCGTCTTCCGGCACATGCACCGTGATCCAGAGAGGCTGCGTTTGGTTCGGCTTCAACGAAAACGTGCGTTTGGGCAGCAGCGGGTCCGGCCACCAGCCGGCCCAGCCGTCGCAGCGGCCCGGCTGCGTCGGGAACTTACGGTGCCACTCGGGCGATTCGCTGCGGTAGTAGCTGGTGGGATGATCGATGGGCACGTAGCCAACGACGGCGACTTCGAGCTGGTCCAAGCGATGGCCGGCTCCATCCTCGGGCGGCTTCACTTCCACGGTGATCGATTCGATCGCCCGGACGCTTCGCACGGCCAGTTGGAGCGGTTCGCTCTCGTTCCGAGCGACCTCGATGTGCGCCGGCGGAATCGGCTCCGGCGGCAGATCGTCGCGGAAGACTTTGACGATCGAGTTGACCGGCCAGATCGTCAGGGCTTCTCGTCGTTGGGGGCTGCGTCCTTCGAGCGTCCCGAGTGTGCCCTGCGTGACCGGCACCAGGACGATACCGTCGTGCCAAACGGTGCCGCTGGCGGCAACGGTCAGGTGCAGTTGCAGAATCGCCGCGTCGTCGGGAGTTCGCAGCACACCCTGCAACAGCGTCCAATCCCGCGTGCCGGACAGCGCCGGGCCGGCTCCGGAGTACTTCCGGTCTCGACAGAGCTGCCCGTCGGCCGTTCGATAGTGAGCGTGCAGTTGAACGGTGCCGTCTTCGACGCGTTGGCAGCGGAGCCATCCGGCGTAGAGATAAGTCTTTCCCGGCTCGATCGGCACATCCTGAATCCAGCCGAACCATCCTTCTGGTTTGGGCTGCTTAACGTTGATGCGTGAGCAGCGTCGGCCGAACTTGCCGCCCTGGACCACTTCGACTGAAACGTTTGGCAGCCGCCGGCCGGCCGTGTTGTTCCGCCAGGCCCGGGCGGCCGTAGACGGTTGTTCGAAGCTGCCGTCCCGCACGCGGTTCAGCCGGCTGGCCAAAAGCGCCGCGTAACTGCCCGCCGCCGACCGCACGCGGCCGCGGCTGGCTCCATAGACGTAAAACGTGACCGCGCTGCGCGCCGGCACGTCGGTTTCGAACAGCAACGTGTCGTCCAGGCGATAATGCCGCACTGGCCCGGCCGGTCCGACCACGCGCAGCGGCCGGCCGTCCAGTCGACCGCGCAGCTTCGCTTTCAGCGAAGCCAGGCTGACCCGAACGAGCGTTCTCCTCGTGGGGGTCTCGGAAAGATTCAACACGCGCACCGGAACGCGGTAATCCCAAGCGCTGATTCCGCTCGATGTCGTGAGCCAGCGCGTCGGCGCGCGAAGTTCGCGCAGCTCCAGCCTCTCTGGGCGGCCGGCCTGAGCCGACAGCCGCTGCTGTCCCAAGCATTCGAGCGTCACGTCATCGAACCACGCCGTGCCGGTGCCGCGCAGCACCGTCCCCAGGTCGGCGCGGTTGGCATTCTTGGGTGCGGTAAACGTGGCTTCGATCTGCTTCCAATCGAAAGTGCCGTCGCCAGCCGGAAGCATGGGCGAAATCATCATCGGCGTCTCACGGTTGCCCACATGGATGTACCAACCGGCATAGCCTTTGACGTTTTCGGCCTTCACCCACGCACGCATCACGTACTGAGCCCCGCCGACGATGTGGATGCCGCGCTGCCGTGTGGCGATCCAGGTCGGTTCGGCGCCTTCGCTGACGATCGTTTTCAGGCAGTAGCGGCCGGAATGCGGGTGCTCGGTGACCCAGGCCGTGCGATGATCGGCGTCGCCGCGGTCGTGTTTCCAGCCGAACGGTGTCCCGGCTTCGCCGTATTCGACGCCGCCGTTGCGCACGCCGACGGAAGCCTGCAAGAAGTCCGGCACGGTCCAAGCCTTCGGATTGTCGAAGTAGACCCAGTACGTCGCTTCGCCGCCAGCCGGACATTCGACCGGAATGGTGAGCGTGCTACCGGCCGGGATCGGGCCTTCGGACAGCGGCCGTCCATCTGGGCCGATCAAATTGAAAAGCATTTCGACGCCCGCCGCGTTGCAAACGCGGACAGCTTGAGCGGCTTGTCCGTCGATGGCGATCTGGCCGTCTTTGCGTCCGACGGTCAGCGCCAGGGGCTCGCCGGCCACATCGCGCCCGAGCCCGTTCCGTACGTGCACCGGCACACGGGCCCGCCAATACCCCCCGCCGTCCAAATACAGCGGGTGATGCCAGTCGGACGCGAGTTCCGCCCGGGATCCACCTGCCCGGGTTTCGACGCTTCCCCTTTCGGTCGCAGCCGCCTGCGGACAAACGGTGATTCCTCGATGCACCAACGCCAGTGCTGCGAATACGGCCGCCATTCGTAAAAAACATCTCAGCCCTGCCTCTGACATCGCAACCTCTCCCTTCCAAGACGTCGCAAAACATCGGCTCAACGTTGGCGACAAACCTCAAAGCGGTAGCCAATCGTGTGCACGAAATAATCCGCTTGCCTCGGAGCAACCGAAAGAGCACGCGGTCTGCGCCGACGCGCTATTTATACAGGAACAGGTTTCAAAACCCCACGGTGAGCGGATTTCGGAGCCCTTCGCTCGGCGTTTATGCGGGGGCAGGAGACCCACACACAGCGCCGACACCGTGTTGCGTCCACGCCGACCTTGCAAAGTTCGGCCAACTCGTCGCCAAGCGGGTCGAGTCTCACCGACTCGACATTCTCAGCCAGCCAATCGACGGGCCGAACGATGCGGCGCGACCATCCGTTCAAGCGGTTGCAGCCGGCGGCAAACTTCAAGAGACAATCGCGGCAGACAGCAAACTATTCCAACCTGAGTCGCCCGGCGGCGTGTTCTGGTGCCCCTTCGTTCGTGCTCGTCCGAGGGCTGCTATTGACGGCGCAATCAACCGCGCACCGCTTTTCGGAGGGGAAGCCCTCTGACTCGTCGAATCCAAAGCAATGCAGGAGCACCGCACTCCAAACCACATCACCGCGCGGATACCAAGATTTGTCGTACGGTGGGGACTGCCCACTACAAAGCGGCTCCAAACCGCGTGCCCACAGGAATACGAATGATGGAGGTTTTGGCTAAAGTCTGGTTACCTCATCCGGGTTGGGCCACCCCTGGCAGAATTCGGGAGGGCTCCCGTAGTCTTTTCGAGCGGTCGCTGCGGGTTCGTTCTTTTCTAAGCGGGCTGGCGTGCGCCGATCATAGGGCGACGGCAGTCAGCCCACTTTGGTCTTGGGGGCTATTGGGACGCGAATCGTCTCGGAATCACATCTCAATCACATCTCGGCCGCGCACCTGAGCGACTACCCCCAGGATCGTGCGCCTCTCCTGCCGGTCTTCCGCCGCGACAACGCAGTAGATCATTCCGTTTCAGCGTTTTTCGATGTCCCCACCTGGCCAACGATTGCCGGACGCTCTTGGAAATGCGTGACTAGCATGGGTAGAATGATTATGGCTGTTCACGGGAGAAAGACTCCTTCCCGATGGGTGACGGCAGTCACGCGTTTTGGTTAGAACTGCCGGCTTTGGGCAAACGGCTCGTGACTGTTTCCGGAGGATCAAAAGACGCTGCACCGGCGGTGCCGTCGTGTGACCGATGCTCGGAGCGTCAGCCACGGTGCTGGAATATGTACTCACCGGTGAACGGCTACGGATGATCGAAGACCGAAAGCGCAGGTCGGTTGGCGTCCGGGGCGAAGCCCTCGGACGATCGGCCGGCAAGACGCACCGGGGACTCACACTGTGAGTCGATGTGCCAGAGAAGGACCGGGATTTCGATCCATGTCTGTTTCGGCTGCTCTCGAAGAAGCGAAATAATGATCCGAACTTACGCCGAGCGGTTTTCGCGCTCGGAAGTTTCCCAAGCCAAGAGCTTTGACTCCTGGCGGCTCCCATTGACGGCGCGGGACGACGGACGATGCACGATCGTGCTCGTCGTCGGTGGACAAGACCGAACGAATTTTCTCCGAAAACGGGAAATCCAGAGAGAATCTGCATTTCGCGGGCGACTTAGGGGCTAAGATCGATTCCGAGTCTAAGCCTTTCGGCTGAGCTGCCAGGTTTACGGCCGGGGAGAGCCGCACGACCTTGCCGAGAGGACCAGGTCCTGGGGGCGTTTGCGGAACGCCGGCGCAGCAAGGGGCGTCGGATTTGTAGACCGTTGTGTCCATGGGGGATTCGTGACGCTGGCTTGGGATTATTCACAAAGAAGGCCAGCGGGACGGTGAAACGCGGCAACCAAGACGAGTCATCCTAAAAGGACCTGCTTCGGCAGCCTCGGTTCATGCTGCGAGTTAGCCTGAGTCGTGAATAATCCCGGATTGGCCCACCCACCGGTGGGCCGGCGAGCTTCGCGAACGGCCGTACGGCCGAGGAGGAGGGCGAGATGAGTCGAGAGCAGAGCAGGGTCAGTTGGTTGGCGGTTTGCGGGATCCTTTTCGGTCTGGTTGCGGCGTCGGCGACGCAGGCTGCAACGGAAAAGCAGA
>JAADHY010000594.1:3398-5371 GCA_013151585.1 Planctomycetota bacterium | reverse complement strand
GTAACTGTGTGTCTTGCCCGGCTGGAGCATG
Source organism: Planctomycetota bacterium (assembly GCA_013151585.1). Taxonomy (GTDB): domain Bacteria; phylum Planctomycetota; class Planctomycetia; order Planctomycetales; family Planctomycetaceae; genus JAADHY01. The sequence goes on along the minus strand of JAADHY010000594.1, from coordinate 5,340 downwards.
ACGGGCAAGGCACCAGTGATCGCCAGATCGACGTCGACGACTTCTACTTCCGGCCGGGCAATCTTCTTTCCGTCGGCGTCGAAGTAGTCGATCGAAAAGAGAAACTGACCGAACCAATCTGAATGCGGCTTGCCTGTTGACTTCCCGTAACCTTCGCCGTATCGGGTGTCGAGCAGCTTGACGGGTTCGTCGCTCATGTTCTGGATTTCGACAACGAATGCCACATCGCCCGCCTCGGCGAATTTGCTGACTCGCTGTGTCGGATCGATCGCATCTTCGCTCATCGAGGCCAATACGGGAACGACACGAGCACGCAAGCCATTCACTGCAGCGCCCCATCGGTCAACGGGCACCGACCGGGCGGTGATCTTCACATCCGTCATCCGACCCGGCTGGGGTGACACGTTCTCAAACGTTACCCAATGCCGATAGGGCCGCAGGCGATACTCGAAGCGTGCGATGCGAGACCGAGGAAGCTGGAATACTTCAACGGCAAAGTGTTCTCCACCTTTCTGCCAGACTGTCCGACCGTAAGGCTTGTGGCGCTGGCCATCGAGGTCGACCGCAACCACTTCGCGTTCCGCTCGATCATCCATGGGCTTCAAGCCCGACCAACGGAAATGCGTCTCTTGTGGGAACCCTTTGATGTGGTCCGGCTTGAATCGCTCGTAGATGTCGCGGCATGCGGCCGGCGGCTCGATAGCTTTCTCGATATTCCCTTGCGTGTTGACCGTTTGAAACGGCCCCCACTGCTCGTCGCTAATGCCGACCGCGAACGAAAGCGGTTTGTGCTCGTCATCGGTTGCAATCGCCAGCCGGGCAACGCCATCCTTATCGCGATGCAAGGCCATCCACTTGCCTGAGAGCCGATACGTGACGTGCCGATTGGCTGTGAGGCCCGTAAACTTCAGGACAACTACACGCGACTTTGGTCCCAGCCCGATCGGCGACAAGCCTTCCCACGTCGGCAACTCTAGACCTGTATCAAACGGGCCTCCGTCCGGACGCCACGCGCTGGCCGTTTCCACATCGTGCGCAACGACTGCCAGCAATTCCACGGTGAGCCCATCGGGCAGTTTAGCCCGGAACCGTTTTGGTTCCAGGCGCTCGTGTTCTGCCCCCCGGGCCGTCGGTCCGTCGTTGAGCGTTGCCGCCCAGAAGACGACGGCGGTTACCAAGACAACGAACAGGCTCAATCCCGCAACGGCCATTACGCCGCCCTTTTGCTCTCCCGGCTCAAGCTGAAAGAGCCGCCGCATGCGCGCTAGCAAGGTCCCGCCACGCGCACCGACTACCAGTGTTGCGGAAGGTCCACGCAGTTCTTCGAGAGCTAACAGCGCCCGGCCGTACTCAACACGGTCGCCTACCGCGGCCACGGCCAGGTCGTCGCAACAATGCTCTCGCTCGTCGCGAATCCGTCCCGACAGCCACCATACCGCCGGGTGGTAAAAGAAAAACGTCTCGGCGAGCGTCTGTAGCAGATTGACCAGATAGTCATGCCGGCGGATGTGGGCCAGTTCATGGGCGAGGATCGCTTCCAGTTGGTCCGGCGGCAGGCCCGTGATCAAGCTTGCCGGAAGCAGGATCACCGGCCGAAAGTGGCCCACGGCGACGGGGACGCGCACGAGCGTGGACTGCAAGGCTACGACGGCTCGCCGTACGCCCAAACGCCTCGCCGACCGCTGCAGGAGCTTGCGGACCGCTTCCGACACGGGTGAGACGCCGACGCGGCGCAATCGACGCGCAGTCCACCAGCCGAGCAACGGGCGCTGCGCGAACAGGAGCACTCCGAGGCACCAAGCCAGCACGATCCGTCCCAGCCACGGGCGCAACGCGTCGGCAACGGTCGCCGACCAGGCGCGGAGCAGCTCGCCGAGACCGCGTGCATCGGCCCGTGGCTCCACGGACGCCGCAGGCGCCGGCCGCGGTGTCGCTAGCGAGG
>JAADHY010000594.1:0-3366 GCA_013151585.1 Planctomycetota bacterium | reverse complement strand
AGGCTCCCCCTCAGCCAGCCGCTCGCGACCCGAGACGCTCGGATGGGCGCCAACGCTGGCCGCGGAGATCGAAGCCGAAGATGCATCGGCCGGCAGAAGCCACCAGGTCGCAACAGGGGCCGCGGTCATAGCCACCAGCGCGAAAAGCAATACCCAGTAGCGAACGGCCGCGCTGCGGCCGCGAAGGCAGCCGACCAATACCGCTGCGACCATCGCCATGAGCGCTAACTGCCAAACCGAGTGCACCAGCACCCAGCCCAGACGCTGCACTAATTCTGTCGGCAAAAACGGCAGGGACATGATTATCGCCCCTCCATTTGATCCAGCAGCCTCCGCACTTCCTCCAGTTCCTCTTTCGAGGGTTTGCTGGTCGCCAGCGCTTGCATCACAAGGCTCATGGCCGAGCCCTCGTAGACCTTGTCGATTAAGTTGCGGATCATCAGTTTGCCGGCCTTTTCGCGAGAAATGGCTGCCCGGTACACATACGGCTGCGATCGCTCATCCCGCATGACCAGCTTCTTCTGGAGCATCACCGAGAGCATCTTGACGGTGGTCGAATAATTGGTGCCTTTCTCGGCCTCCAGGCGCTTGTGGATTTCTCGGACCGGGCTAGGGCCCAGCTCCCAAAGGATCCGCAGGATTTGCAGTTCGACTTCAGTCGGTTGGGAGGATTTCTGTCGCGCCATCGATAGTGTCCCTCGCGATTTCTCCGAAGCAGGCGACGCGGAAGTCGCCCGGCACGGGCTGCTCTTTCCGGCCGGCCTTGCGCCACGGTTCGAAGATGGCCAGCCGGCCTGCGAAAGCCCGGACCTTTCAGGAACTGCCGACCAGAGCGACCCGCCACCGGCCAGAGCCTATTGCCGTCGCTATCGCAGAGCTTGCCACGGCGTTCTAGCGAATTCATTCGCCACTACCTGATTGTAGCGAAAGAATTCGCTGCATCAACCTGGGTCAGCGAATTTTTTCGTTATGCCGGCTTCTGGACGGGGCTTCTGATCGCCGCATCTGTCTGTCCGCTGGTTGAGGCTTCTCGGCGCGGAACCGAGGCAGCCAGCAGCGCGAGATATTTGGTCGGAACGGTAACCGGGTCGGGGGAGTCGGCTACCAGCGGACATCGGCCACAACCAGGGTCGGAACTGTCACTTCTCGTAGATCACAACCGGCGCGGTGACGTAAACGGTGCCTTGTGCTTGTTGGCGGGAGACGTTGTCGAGCAGGAAGATGGTGTCCCAGCGGAGCGGGAAGTGGATGACGCCGTCCTCGGCGCCGCCCCAGTGGCCGGCCGAACGCGAAAGCGGAAACTCGACGAACCGCCAGCCCTTCCAATCGTCGATCTTTTGGCCCGTCGGTTGCCAAGTCTGGCCGGTTGCGTCGCGCACGCGCAGCCGCGGGCTACCGCCTTGGCCGTCGCCGTAGAGCCAGATGCCGAATGCAATCGGCTTGCCGGCGATCGTGCGCCGAGACCCATCTGGCGGCACCAATCGCAGAAACTTCCAGCCGGGCTCGAACTGGTAGGTGACTTTCAGCACGGGCCGATCGCAGCCGGCCAGTGCCTCGGGCGGACGGCCCGTCTCCAGCCGCAACTTGCAACGCACTTTCGGATCGCCGTCGGGCACCAGGTGCGCTTTGGACCAAAACTCGTCCGGCAGCGGAACAATTCTCCGTGCGGGAACGCGGTCCACAACGCGGCTTTGCTCGTCCGAGACGCGGAGTCCAACCCGATACTCCGCCGTGGGACCTGAGGCCAGCGTGAAGCGGATCGTCCCTTCGTCGACGTCGGCAGGAAAAGCGATGGGCTGCTGAAGCTCTAGCGGCTCAATGCCGGCTACGTCGGTCAACTCGACTCGACCGCGAAAGGGCAGCGCGTCGTGTTTCTCGATGCGCACGCTGAGGACCTCGCCACCCACGGGGGCGAACGAGGCGGTAACCAGCCGAGCGACCGGCACCGCGGCCAGCCGCTTGTTCGGCCACGGGCCAAACAGATACTGCGGTGCGTCGGTTGCTCGTACTGTCAGCGTGCCGTCGCGTGCCTGGAGCGGCTCACGCCGTCGGCCGAGATGATCAACCACGTCGAACCGGCATGGATCAGACGGCAAGCGTACGGTGAGCTCTGTGCCGGCGGTGGTCCACACGGCGAGCCGCAGTTGATCGTCGCGACGGAAAAGCAGCGCATATTCATCGGGCCGTCCAGTGGCCAGACGCTTCACGAAGCGGAACCCGTCGAGCACGGAGGTGAGCGTTTTGGCGGCCAAATACGCGGGTTTCGCGTCATAAACGGGCGAACGGCCTGCGTGGTACTTGAACGCCACCGTGCCGAAGTGGTGCTCCGGCTCGTGCGGGTCGCGGCCGTCGTCGTGCCAGTCGTACCAGATCGAAAGCGGGATGGCGAGCGACAAGTTCGTCAACCATTGGCGTGCGAGCATCTTCCCTTGCCGCTGCGGGTCGAAGCCTCTCCAGACGGCCGAGTAGCCCCATTCGCCTGACAGAATTGGGATCGACTTACCCGGCGGCGAATAGCGCGAGATGAGCCGTCGTAGCTTGTAGTATTCAGCCGCGACCGTCTCCGGCGCCGACTGTCGGTAGGGATGCACGGAGACGGCGTCCCAGTGCTGGAGCAGCCCGCGTTGGAAACAGCCTTCGAGGAACTGCAAGTCGATGCGAGAGGTTGCCGGGCCAACGATCGCCTCACCCGGTGCCGCTTCGCGGATGGCTCGCGCGGCCGCCAGCGCGAGCTTCGCATAATCGTCCACGTTCGGCTTCGGTTTCCAGAAGTGGGGTATGTTCGGCTCGTTCCAGATTTCCCACAGGATCCCGCGGCCTTTGAAGCGTTTGGCCGCGGCGGCGGCCCAGCGAGCGAACGCCTTGCGGCCCCGCTCGGTTGCGACCGAGTTGTTCTCCTCATAGAGCCGGTTGCTGTAATCGAGGATGAACAGCACTCGGATGCCGTGGGGCTCCAGCGACTTCAGCAATCGTACATAGGGCGAGAAGTCATACCGGCCCGGCTCCGGCTCGGTGCGCGACCACGTGAAGTCCATGCGGATCCAACGGAACCCGCCGGCCGCCAACATTTCCACTTCGCCCGGCCGCGGATCAGTGAAGTGGATATTGACGCCTAGCCCGTCGATCCGTCCGGCAGGCGGAAGGGCCGGATGCCGCTGCGCGACACTCTCGGCAGCCATGAACAGCAGCATGGTGGCTGCGCCAAGAGCACGCGCGGCCGTCGATAACATCTTGAGGGTTTTCATCAGTTCGGTCTCACTGCGCTAGCGGACTTTCGATCCCCGCTTCGGCGCGGTCCATGGGGCCGCGCTCGAGCGAGGAAACGGCCATGCCGGAACCAACAGTCCTCGGTCTGCGCGGAGAGCA
>JAADHY010000607.1 GCA_013151585.1 Planctomycetota bacterium | reverse complement strand
CAGTATCGCTCGAGAGGAGATCACGAGGGCGCCAGCTCCGACCGAACCGTCGGGGACAAATTTGCTGCAGGCGCCGTGTGTTTCGAAGGGCGGCGAGGCGCCGACCCTCGCAGTGCCCCCCTTGAGCGTCTCGCAGCTCCCCCAGGCCGTGCTGACGGGGATCGATGTCCTGCAGCGCGATCAATTTCGCCAACTGGCCGGCCGCCGAGTCGGGCTCATCACCAATCACACGGGTATTAACCGTCGCGGCGTGCGCACGGCCACCCTGCTGCATCAAGCTCCAAATGTGACGTTGGTCGCGCTCTTCAGCCCCGAACACGGACCGACCGGACAACTGGATCAGGCTCAGATTCAAGACATGCGCGATCCCGAACTCGGGCTGCCCATCTTCAGCCTGTACGGGAAAACGCGGAAACCGACCGACGCGAGCTTGAAGGGCATCGACACGCTGGTCTTTGACATTCAAGACATCGGCACGCGGTTCTACACCTACATATCGACCATGGGCTTGGCCATGCAAGCGGCCGCTGAGCATGGGCTGCGATTCGTCGTTTTGGACCGCCCCAACCCGATCAACGGCGTCGACGTCGAAGGTCCGGTGCTCGACGCCGGACGGGAATCCTTTGTGGGCTTCCATCGCATCCCCGTCCGTCACGGCATGACCGCCGGGGAGCTGGCCCGCATGTTCAACGCGGAAAAGAGAATCGGCGTCGATTTGCGCATCATCGGTGTGGAAGGCTGGCGGCGGAGCGAGTCCTTTGACGCGACCGGCTTGCTTTGGGTCAACCCGTCGCCGAACATGCGCAGCTTGACGGAAGCATTGCTCTATCCGGGCATCGGGCTGCTGGAGACGACCAATTTGTCGGTCGGTCGCGGAACAGATACGCCTTTCGAGCTGATCGGGGCTCCGTGGGTCGACCCGGGAGAACTGGCTCGCGAACTGAACGCGGCCCGACTGCCGGGGGTTCGTTTCGTGCCGCGCTATTTCACGCCGACGGCCAGCAAGTACGAAGGCAAGCGGTGCGGCGGGGTGAACATCATGGTCGTCGACCGCCGAGCCTTTCGTCCCGTTCGGACAGGGCTGGCCATCGCCCGGACCCTCCGCAGTCTCTACCCGAATCAGTGGGAAGCCGAGGCTCTGCTTCGCCTGTTGGGACACCAAGAGACACTCGCCGCCCTGCTGAGACTGGAGCCGCTCGATCAAATCGTCAGCCGGTACGAAGCAGAACGGAAAGACTTTCTCCGGCGCCGAAAAGCGTTCCTCCTATACCGCTGACACGCCCGCCCGCAAAGCCGATCGGACCGGCGGCGGCGCTCGGTTCACGCGCGCCAGGGCCGCTGCCGTTTCAGCTTGGTCCCCAACACGTCCAAGGCGATGTTCACGTCTTCGACAACTTGGAAGTCGTACATCCCCACGCAAATGAAATCCGCGCCGTTTTCAAAAGCGAACCGGAAGCCGTCCTTCGGATGAATGGAACCGGCGGCCAAGACTTTGAAGGCAATCCACGGTTGCGGCAAATCTTTCATGAATGCAATCGTGCGTTGAGGCTCTTCGCACCAGATGTTGTCGTGCTGATTTTCGACATCCGCGGACCAGTATTTGTGGTGATGGAGCGTTTTCATCCAGAAGTCCGGTTCAAAGCCTTTCTCCACGCACGCGATGATCGTTTCGATGTGATGTCCGCCGATGCCCGCCGGGATCCCGGCGTCGCGAAACATCGTCAATGCTCGCTCGATCCAATCAAAATGGCCCTCTCGGACGTACCGGTCCCCGGCGGCTCCCTGCACGTAAGCTGCACAGGCTCCGTGGTCCAAAGCGTAGCGAATGTTTTCCTCCAGGTCCTTCAGCGTTTTTCCCTTGCACTGGGCAATGAACTGAATCTTCCCCAGCCCCCGTTTCCAATACTCGGTGATCATGGGAGCCAGAATCGGATTCGTCAGGATCGTGTCGACCCCACACGCCTCGGCCAACTGGAAGGTCTCGAAAACCTTGTGGGGATGGTGATAGGCCCGAATCAACTTTGACACGTAGATCAGGTCCCGGGCGTGAGCGAAGCCGTTCATCAGATTTCCGCCGAGAATCAGACGGGCAAACTGGCGATCGCGAATTTTGGCCTTGGGGACTTGGCCCTTCAGATCGTCCAGCGTTTTGACGTTCAGCCGCTTCATGGTGGCGCCGCTGATGCTGTCAACCAGCGCCGCGAGCTGTTTTTCCTCTTGGCTTTCGTAGCCGCGTTTCTTCAGCGCCGCCAAAATAAAACCACCGACCACGGGTACCCCGATCAGGCTGGCCAGCACCTGGCGACGCGAAAGCGGCGAGACCGATTCGCACACGTCGGGCCGCAAGACCGTCAAAGGCAGAGGACACTTGGTCGCGCGACGACGAACGCGCCAAAGGCGCCAAAGCCCGTCCAGCCCCCATCGACCGGCCGGTGCCACCAAGACAACGAACAGTGCCAACAATTCCACAACATTCTTGTTGACAAACAAGTCCTTCCCTTCCGTCACTCCGGGGGATGCGGCCAACAGCGACGGATGGGCCACGTAGTAAAGTGCCAGAAGGAGCATGCCGAGCAATGCGGCCAGTCGGGTCAAACAGCCCAGCATCAAAGCGAAGCCGATCAGAAGCAGCCCCCAAACGTTGAGCTGATCGACGATTCGCAGGGCCGTCGGATCGGATGCGATCCGGTGGAACCATTCGGCCCCGATCCAATTCGCCGTTCGCAAATAGGAAGCGGACGTCCAATTCGGATCGAACAGTTTAACCCAACCCTGGTAGGCGAAATGCCATCCGATGCCGATCCGCAACAATGTCAGCACGAACTGCTCCGAGGCAGATCGAGGGCGTTCTTGGCCCTTGTCTCGGGCTTCTGACGTCTCTTCAGCCATTCGATCGGCTCCTGGAATATCGGGAAGATGCAGTCTGAGCCAGCCTGAGCCGGAACAGCCTGGTACGGCAAAGCGGGAGGTTTTGTGGCGTGGCGGCCGAAGGAACGCATCCGGCCGCATTTGCCATCATACCAGCGCCCAGCCCCCGCGAGAAGAAATTCTTGCCGTCCCGGTTACGCGGGTCATCAGCGGCGTCGCGAGTTGAGAGGGCCACGCCCCTGCAGTGGCCGCTACGCCAGCCTTCTTGCGACGGCGGTGCCGTCCGGTCGTCCGCAGCCGCGTAAACCGGAGCCACGTTTTAGCCGCGATGGTCAGGGCTATTCGCCCAGAATGGTCACGGCAATGGTCCGGCGACGAGGGCGGACGTCGCATTCCAGGTGGAAGATCTGCTGCCACGTCCCGAGGATCAGCCGTCCATCGCGGATGGGCACGGAAAGCGACGGCCCGAGCAGCGTGGCTTGC
>JAADHY010000298.1 GCA_013151585.1 Planctomycetota bacterium | reverse complement strand
GTGTCCGACCATCCGGCGAGCCAGTTGCGTGGCCCGTTTCAGATCGTCTTCGGCGCCGGCCGAATACTCGTCGAAGACGACTTTCTCGGCGGCCCGCCCGGCCAGCATCATAGTGAGCTGCGCGTGCAAACGCTTTTCACCGATGTGGTACCGCTCTTCTTCGGGCAAGAGCTGCGTAACGCCTAGGGCTCGCCCGCGCGGGATGATCGTCACTTTGTGAATCGGGTCCAGATCGGGCAACAGCCAAGCCAACAACGCGTGTCCCGCTTCGTGATAGGCGGTCATCTCGCGCTCGTGTTCGTTCAACACGTCTTCGCGCTGCGAGCCCATCAACACGCGGTCGTAGGCCTGCTCGAAATCTTCACGGTCCACGAGGTCTTTGTTCGCGCGCGCGGCGTTCAAGGCGGCTTCGTTCACCAGGTTTCGCAGGTCGGCCCCCGAAAAGCCGATCGTCGCCGCGGCCAGTTTTTCCAGGTCCACGTCCTCAGCCAGCGGCACTTTCCGGCAATGGACTTTCAGAATCCCGAGCCGCCCCTGCTTGGTCGGACGGTCGATGGTGATCTGACGATCGAAGCGGCCGGGCCGGAGCAAAGCCGTATCGAGCACGTCAGGGCGGTTCGTCGCGGCCAGCACGATGACCGACTCATGCTCTTCGAATCCATCCATTTCGCTGAGAATCTGATTCAGCGTCTGCTCGCGTTCGTCGTGACCGCCCCCGAGTCCGGCCCCGCGCATTCGGCCCACCGCGTCGATTTCGTCGATGAAGACGATACAAGGGGCGTTTTCCCGGGCGGTTCGAAACAGGTCGCGCACGCGGCTCGCCCCGACACCTACAAACATCTGAATAAACTCAGACCCGTTGATCGAAAAGAACGGAACGCCCGCTTCCCCGGCAGTCGCGCGAGCCAACAACGTCTTGCCCGTGCCGGGCGGTCCGTTCAGCAGCACGCCTTTCGGGATTTTCGCTCCCAACCGCTGAAACCGTTCCGGGCTCTTGAGAAACTCGACGACCTCCTGAAGTTCCCGTTTAGCGTGTTCCATGCCGGCGACGTCGTCAAAGGTGACCTTCTGGTCCGACGGGCGAAAACGGCGGGCCGGACTTCGTGCAAAGTTGCCCAGCATGCCCGTTCCCATCGGGTCGGCCGATCGCCGCATCATGTACCAAAGGAACGCAATCAAGAGGATCGGGCCGAGCATCCAGAGTACGAGCTGAGTTCCGATGCCGGGCGCTGTTTTCTCCGCGTCCACTTTCACACTGTGTTCCCGGAGCAACCGACGAAACTCCGGGTCTTCGATCGCCGTCGGCGGGAGAATTGAATTGAACGTCTCCGGCAGCTTCTTGCCCTCGTTTTCAGGGTCTTCCGGCGGCTCTTTCCATTTCCCGACGACCGTCGTGTCGAAGAACTTCAGCTCCGAGACGTTCCCGGCTTCCAACTGAGCCATCAGGAAGCTATAGGGAACGCGCGATCCGGCGTTTTCAGGGGCTTGTTTCAAGAGCCATAGCAGCAGCACGAGAACCGCTAAGCCGATCAGCAGCCACGGTCCGGCGGCGAACGCGCGCGGTGGTTGCTCCTCCGGATCAGCCAGCGGCGGGTCCCGCTTCACCGGCGTTTTTTTGCTTCTTGGCTTTTTTCCGTCGGAATGCGGACTTGACATAGAGGCAATTCCGTCATCTGGAGCGTCCGCCTGCGGCGTCCAGCTCAATCCTGCAGCTCGAGACAGCCTGATGAAAAACGAGCGGACGTCCCGGCGGCGTCGAGAGTCGGTCTCGCGCTGTCGAGGCCCAATTCGACCAGACACTCACCCTGTGTCCAGCTCCGGCCACCGCTCCGGCTCTTGGGAACCTCCTTCGATCTACTTGCAGGTTACACAACGCGCGTCTCAGTGGCAACCTGTGAAATTGGAACACCTTACGGAGATGAGCCGGCTTCAGTCCGCCAGCCCGTAACGTACGATGCACCAAAGAGCTTTGACGCCGTCTTTCCATCCAATCTTCTTGCCTTGCTCGTAGGTGCGGCCGGAGTAGCTGATCGACATTTCATAGATGCGATAGCCCGCCCGGGCGATCCGGGCCGTGATTTCCGGTTCGATCCCGAAGCGGTTCTGCCGCAGCTTCGGGCCGATCTGTTCGATGACCTCCCGCCGAAACACCTTATAACACGTCTCCATATCCGTGAGATTCAAGTTGGTGAAACAGTTCGAGAGCGTGGTGAGGACTTTGTTCCCGATGTAATGCCAGAAGTACAACACCCGGTGCGGCTGGTCGCCCAAAAAACGGCTCCCGTAGACGACATCGGCCTTGTCCTCGACGATGGGCTGCAGTAGGCGGAGGTATTCGGCCGGATCGTATTCCAAATCGGCATCCTGGATGACGACCACATCGCCGGTTGCCCGGGCAAACCCGCTTCGCACTGCGGCGCCTTTCCCGCGGTTTCGGTCGTGATAGAGGACTATCAACCGGTTGTCTGCGTCGCTGTCCGAGTCGCCGCCGGTTTGTTGTTCCAGCTCGGCCAAAATCTCCCGGGTCCCGTCGGTGCTACGGTCGTCCACCACGATGATTTCCTTCCGGATAGGCACGGCGCGGACCCGCTCAATCAGGGACCGGACCGTGTCCCGCTCGTTGTAGACCGGGATGACGACGGTCAGCACCAGGTCCTCAGGGATCACGTAGAAGCCGAGCATTCGGCAAGCTGCCTCGCCCAACAGCCGCTTCATCGCCGCGTACCACTGCGGTGAATGGGGCCGATGCTCGGTCAAAGCATCGAGAATCGACTTTTGCTCTTCGATGGCTCCTGTCATCTTCGCAACTCGCCAGGTCCCGTGCTGGAAGAACTTTCGGCGTCCTCGATTCCTCGGACGTGAATGGCTTCGAACAGTGGGAAACAGCCTCCGGCGACGAAATTTAGCGTGTTTTTTCGGTCCTGCATAGAGCGGTGGCGCGGGAAACCGGCCCCGCCATCGCGTCCCGATCGCGCGAGCGGGCACGGTCGCGTTCCCCTTCCGCAGCGAAGGCCGTTTGCGCTGGCTCGACAGCCTTCCATGAGGTTCTTCCGGCGATCGGACGGACGCAGACTTAGCCGAAATTCCGGCAAAATCGTCGGTTGCTGCAACCCGGCCCCTGATTTGGCTGGTCTTCGCGTTGGGGCTTGTGATATATTCATGCGTCTTGCTGCGAGGGCGGGACGGGTATCGCACTCGCGCAAGACCAGTTCGGATGCGGTTCGCCGTGAGAGGCTCGCAAATGTGCTGCCGATCCCCCGCGGAAGAGCTGCCGCTTTGTGGCTCCTGGTCTGGGGAGGCGGAGCATTGGGTTCCGCCGGCGGGAGCTGTGTACATTTTTCTGGACTCGGTCCAAGCAGAAAGTTCCGACACCAGCCGTCGCGCGGCGTGCTTCCCCGGATGCCCGGGACGAGCACGGCTTGGAAAAGAGGTTCGCGTCGCCAAAGGGATCGGGACAGGCGGACTTTGAAGTAACTATGGTCGATCGCAATCTAATTCGGGAATTCAACGTAACGGACGAAGAAATCGAGAAGACGTTCGAAGAAACGCTGCCGAACGTCGATCCAGACACAACCGACCTGGATGTCCTTTACGACGAAAGCACCAGCCCTTACGACGTCAATCAGATCATCGAAGGGACGGTTGTACGAGTCGATGGCGAAGACGTCATCATCGACATCGGCTACAAGAGCGAGGGCGTGGTGTCGATTGACGAGTGGACGGACCGGGAAGACCCGCCTAAGCCGGGCGACAAAGTCCAGGTCCTGCTGGAAGAAGTCGAAGACGATTTTGGCCTGATCATCCTTTCGAAGCGGAAAGCCGACCGAATCCGCGAATGGGAACGGATCATCGCCACGCACAAAGAAGGCGACGTCGTCAAAGGAACGGTCGTTCGCAAGATCAAGGGCGGCCTGCTGGTCAACATTGGGGTCAACGTGTTCCTGCCGGCGAGCCAGGTCGATATCCGTCGACCCCACGACATCGGCGAGTACATTGGGCAGGAAATTGAGTGCGTCATCCTGAAGATCGACGAGTCGCGGCGGAACATTGTTGTATCGCGACGCAAGCTGATCGAGGATCGACGCGAGAAACTAAAGAAAGAGCTGCTGGCCGAGCTGAAAGAGGGCGATCTCCGGAAAGGCGTCGTCAAAAATATCGCCGACTTCGGAGCCTTCGTCGACCTGGGCGGAATCGATGGTTTGCTCCATATCACCGACATGAGCTGGGGCCGGGTCAGCCATCCGTCGGACGTGGTTAAGATCGACGAGGAAATCGAAGTCGTCATCCTCAACGTCGACCGTGAGAACGAAAAAGTAGCTCTCGGTCTGAAGCAGAAGACGCCCAGCCCGTGGGAGAACATCGAAGAGAAGTATCCCGTCGGCAGCAAGTGTAAAGGCGAGGTGGTTAACGTTGTGCCTTACGGCGCCTTTGTGAAGCTCGAAGAGGGCGTGGAAGGCTTGGTTCACATCAGCGAGATGTCTTGGACGCGGCGAGTGAGCCATCCGAGCGATCTGGTCAACATCGGCGACGAAGTGGAAGTCGTCGTCTTGGGGATCAACAAGCAGAAGCAAGAGATCTCGCTGGGGATGAAGCAGGCGCAGCCCGATCCGTGGGACACGGTTCAGGAGCGTTACCCGGTCGGATCGGTCGTGACCGGCACGGTTCGGAATCTCACGACGTACGGCGCGTTTGTCGAACTCGAAGAAGGAATCGACGGACTGCTCCACATCAGCGATATGTCGTGGACACGAAAAATCTCCCATGCCAGCGAAATGGTCAAACGAGGCGACACGATCCAGTGCAAAGTTCTGGCCGTGGATCCGAAACGCCGCCGGATTTCGCTCGGCCTGAAACAAATGCGGGAAGACCCTTGGGAAGAGGAAATCCCGAACAAGTACCGGCCGGGCACGATCGTTCAGGGGAAGGTGACGAAGCTGACCAACTTCGGTGTATTCGTCGAGTTGGAGCCCGAGTTGGAAGGCCTGTTGCACATTTCGGAGCTGGCCGATCGTAAAGTGAGCAGTCCCGAGCAGGTGGTGAAGGTCGGAGACGTGATCGATGTCCGCGTGCTGCGGGTCGATACGGTCGAGCGCAAGATCGGATTGAGCCGGAAGCTGAAGGTGGAGGAGCCGGCGGCGGCCGAGAAGGCTGGCCGGGCGGTGCCTAAGAAGGCTCCGCTAAAGGGCGGTACGGACAGCGGGGCCGCGGGACCGCTCTTCTCGCTGGCAGCGGCCGAACCGGCCGAGACTGAGGCTGAGGAGCCGGAAGCCAAAGAACCGCAACAGGCGGACGCTCAAGAAACGCAACAAGCTCAGGCTGAAACCGAACAGGTCCAGGCCGAAGACCAGTCGGTCGCCGAGCAGTCGGAAGAGCCGGCTCAGTCGGAAGCGGCTCCCGAGCAGTCGCCGTCCGATTCTTCCAGCGAAGAAACGAAACAGGCGGACGAAGCGGCGACTGAACCGGAAGCCGAAGAACGCTCAGAGGCGGCGGCTTCGGACTTGCTGGCTGAATCGGAATCTCAGGAAACGGTGGAAGCCGAGACGAGCCAGGCAGCCGAGGAAGATTCGGAAACGTCGACCAAAGCGGATCCAGCCGATCAGCCGGAGTAGCCGGTTCAGAAGTCCGCGTCAGCGGCTTCGGACCAGCCGGACAAGAACCGGCGGTCGACCGGTTGGGCATCTTCGCTTCAGCCGGCGCGATTCATGCAGAACTTCCAGGTTTTGGCCGGCTAAGCATTAGCGGTCCATGAGACCTTTGGCCTTGCTTTGACTGAACGAAGCGCCCTTTGTCCGGCAAAGTCAGTCTTGTTCGCAACAACACATCGGAACCGGTTTGTGCGGCCCTTCGGAACATTCTGGAGGGCCGCTACTATTGCGCCAATTACCAGGTCTGCCTGACTGTTCCTTTTGAGACGGCCTGTTTCCTTGCAGCCGCTGGTCCAGCTTCGTCGATACTTGTCGCTGGAGACGCCGTGGTCCGCGTTGCGCTTCTCTTGCACACCACTCCTTGACAATTCGCGGCGGTCCGGTCCGATGTGCCTGGCCGACGGCTTGTCTTGTCGCGGCCGCCGGGCCGTGTTCGCCGAGGCCCGCCTGCCCGCGACCTTGTCCCGATGCATCCGGACCGATGGCGGCTGGACAATCCGCAGGTGAAGACATTTACGGTTGAGCAGATCGCTATGCAAACCACAACGAGACGGCAATCCCGCACGGACCGGGTCCAAAATCCACTGGAAACCTACCTGCGCGAAATCAACGAGACTCCGCTGCTGACGGCCGAGGAAGAGAAAGAACTGTCCGGATCGCGGAAGGTGACAGCGAAGCCCGCGACCGAATGGTCCGCGCCAACCTGCGATTGGTCGTCAACATCGCTCGGTCCTACACGGGCAAAGGGCTGCCGCTGCAGGATTTGATCGAAGAAGGCAACTTGGGGCTGCTCCGGGCGGTCGAGGGTTTCGACCCTGAAATGAACACGCGCTTCAGCACCTACGCCAGCTACTGGATCAAGCAATCCATCAAACGCGCCTTGGTCAACTCAGCCAAAACGATTCGTATTCCCGCTTACATGGTGGAACTGCTCAGCAAGTGGCGACGGGCATCGGCTCGGCTCCAGGACCAGCTCGGCCGCACTCCCACTCCCGAAGAAATCGCCCAAGAGCTCGGTCTGCCCAAGAAAAAACTGAAGATCGTCAAGAAAGCCATCCAGCTTTACAACTCGACGCCCCAAAATGATCCGACCGACAACGGGTGGACGCTCGGTGAGATGATCGCCGACGACCGCAGCAAGGGGCCCGAGGATGAAATGATCGAGCATGACAACTTGGAGCACGTCTACCGAATGCTCGATCAAATGGACCCGCGCGAAGCGACGATTCTGCGCATGCGCTTCGGCTTGGACGACGGCGAACCTCGTACTCTGAAAGAAATCGGCGAGACGCTCGGCCTGACCCGCGAACGTGTCCGGCAAATCGAAAACGAAGCGCTCAGCAAACTCGCCCGCGGCCTGCTGGGAGAGTAGCCGAGGCGGCTCCGGCGCCGATCGCTAAGCGGCGTCGCGGTACTTGATGCGGTTCCGGGGCCATGCAAAAGCCGTCGGGTCGTCGGCATCCGTCAGCCGCAAACACATGACGTACGCGTCTTCGTCGGTGTCTTCGTAGTGGTTGCGGAGCACTGCCAAGGCCCGGAACCCCTGCGAGCGAAAGAAGAGCTGAGCTGGCAGATTCGTTTCGCGCACTTCCAAGCGAATCTCTCGCCGCCGTTGCTGGCACAGCTTGTCGACCAGCTTTTCGATCATTTGGCTTCCGATCTTCAAGCGGCGGAAGTCGGGATGCACGGCGAAGTTCAGAATCTGCAGCGTCGACTTGTGCAGCTCGTAGATCATGAAGCCGACGATCCGGTCTTCGTACTCGGCGACCATGCCGATGCAATTCCGTTGGCGCAGACAACACAGGAAATCTTCTTCGGTCCACGCGAACTCGAAGCTGGCGCGCTCAATGTCCAAAACTTCCGGCAGATCGCGACGGATCAGCCAACGGATTTGGACTTTCAACTCCTGCTGTTGAGTTCGTTCCCAGCTCATGGACGGCCTCCCTGCCATCTCCGGGCAAAGGCGAACAGGTCCCTCCCCGTCCCGCAGTAACTCGCGGCGGGGCCAAATGTGCCGGACTGACGGATAGGCTAGGCGCTCGGCTACTCGGTCTTCAGCTCGGCACTTTTTCCGCCGTCCCGTCGATCCCCTGGAGAATGATCTTCAAAACAACGACCGGGACGGAGAGTTGAAAAATAGCAAATCCGTCCGATCAGGTACAGACGACTTTCGGCTACCCAACAGCGCGGCAGCAGGACACGCACGACGGGATTTGCGTGGCCTACGAGCACGCGTAGAGGCTGCCTTGCTGCGCCAACCACTCTCTCGCGCAAACGGAAAAGCGGGACGATCCTCTGAGTCCGGTCGCCGGAATCATAGAGGCCGCTGTGCGTCCTGGATCGGAATGCCTTGCCGCAGAGCAAGCTGAAGCAGGAGAGGAAGCGGTTCGTGTTACCTGGTAAGATGGAAGGCTGCCGTGGCCGGATCTTCGACGCCGGAAGCGTGGCGATCCCGCCTGCGGGTACTAGGTGAGCGATTAAGCTGCGGCGACAGTCCGCGCGCACCCGTTCGCCACAGCCTCGCTGCTGGTGCCGGAGTCGAGTTATGTCTTGCAACTTTTTGCCAGAGGATGCGAGAACTCACTGAGAAAATATCTTCCTCTAACCGCAAGGAACACGAACGCGAAGTTTACATTTCTCGGTTGATGGCAAAACTAACTGGTTGCCTATTGAGCGAACGTCAAGCGGAGTGTAGGCTGGTAGAGGCCACCGAAGGGGTATCGTCATGCCAGTCTCGCTCAGAGAGTTCGCTCGGAATCTGGTGCAGAGCGGGCTGTTCACCCGCGAAGAGGTGCGGGCGCTGCAGGAAGAGCTGGGACGGGAGCGGCCCATCCAGGATGCCGACAGCTTCGCCCGACGGCTGATCCGGGCCGGCAAGCTGACCAAATATCAGGCGTCGCTCGTCTATCAGGGCAAGATCAAGGGACTGGTCCTCGGCGACTACGTGGTCCTGGAACGGATCGGCGCCGGCGGCATGGGCCAGGTCTTCCAGGCCAGACACCGGACGATGGACCGCATCGTCGCTCTGAAGGTCCTGCCGGCCGCCGCCATGAGAGCGCCAGACGCGGTCGCCCGCTTTCGCCGCGAAGTGCGAGCGGCCGCTCGGCTGATGCACCCGAATATCGTGGTCGCCTATGACGCCGGCCAGGCAGAAGGCCTGCATTATCTGGTCATGGAATACGTCGAAGGCTGCGACCTCAGTGCGCTGGTGCAGCAGCGGGGCTCGCTGCCGGTGGGGGAGGCGGTGGAGTGCATCCTTCAGGCGGCCCGGGGCTTGGCGTACGCTCACGAGCGGGGCGTGGTGCATCGAGACATCAAGCCGAGCAATCTGCTTTTGTCTCGCGATGGGACGGTGAAGATTCTGGACATGGGCTTGGCGCGGGTGTTCGAAGGCGAGGAGGGTGGCAGCGTCGAGCGTCTGACGTCCAGCGGCCAGGTGATGGGCACGTGCGACTACATGGCACCAGAGCAGGCGTTGGATACCCGGAAGGCGGACGAGCGTTCGGACATCTACGCGCTGGGTTGCACGCTGTATCGCCTTTTGACGGGGAAGAAGCCGTACGAGGCGGATTCGCTGCTGCAGGTGTTGTTGGCTCATCGGGAGTGGCCGATTCCGTCGTTGCGGGAGTCACGTCCGGACGTTTCTGCGGAGCTGGATGTGGTTTTCCAGAAGATGCTGGCGAAGCGACCGGAGGAGCGTTATCAGTCGATGGGCGAGGTGATTGTGGCGTTGGAGTCGGCGGTGGGGGTGCGAGAACGTCAGGTGGTGGCGTCGTCGGAGCCGCCGAGCGACAGCGCGTTGGTTTCGTTTCTGGAGCAATTGGCCGACGAAGAGCCGGTGCTGCCGACGGCGCGCCGCGCGGAACGAGAGACTTGGGGCGGCGAATGGTCTTGGCCGACACTGAGCCCGCTGTGGCGAAAGGTCCTGGAGGTGCGGACGGAGCAGCCTCGAGTGTTCGCCGGAGCGTTGGCGGCCGGTGCATTCGCTCTTCTGGTCATTGTGGTGGCAGTCTTCGGCATACGCAGCGGGATCGAACAGCACGGGTCGGAGCCGGGTGTGGTTGCGCCAGGCGGTGGAACAGCGGGGGTGCCACGCAAGTCGTCCGGTGAGCACTCGTTGTCCACTCACGGGGCCGGGCAGTCGGTTGCTTCCGGTGAGCAACCTGATTCTGTCGCCGCGTTAACCACGAGCCCCACGGGACCATCCGTCTCAACGACGCCAGCGGGCACCGACTCCGACGTTGCGGCCGAAAGTTCTGGCGAAGTTTCCGGCGGGGAAGCCATTCGCGTTTCTCCGCCCGGCTTTCCGGTCCGCGTCGGCCCGGTCGAAATCCTCGCACCACCGCAGAATTTGGGCCCTCTGGTCAATAGCGCTGCTGCCGACTGCACCCCATGCCTTTCGGCTGACGGCCTGACGCTCTTGTTCGCCTCGAATCGCGAGGGTAGCCATGGGGACTTGGACCTTTGGAGCTCTGCGCGTGCTTCGACGAAAGCGCCGTGGGGGCTACCAGTCAACCTGGGGCCCACGGTGAATAGTAGCTCTGATGACGCTGGCCCGAGTCTTTCCGCCGATGGTCGGTTGCTGGTTTTCGGGTCGAGTCGCTATCGAGATCGAGACTTGTGGATGTGCGAACGAGACTCTCCCAGGGAGCCGTGGAAGCCGCCAACTAATCCAGGGCCCAACGTCAACACTGGATACGCGGATTCCGGGGCTTGGCTTTCTCCCGACGGCTTGACGCTCTTTTTCCAGTCCTTGCGGCCTGGAGGGAAAGGTCATTGGGACTTGTGGATGTGCCGCCGACCATCTCTACGGGCGCGGTGGCAGTTGCCGGTCAATCTGGGGCCTGTGGTCAACACCGAGCAGTACGAAACAGCGCCAACGCTTTCGAGTGACGGGCGGATTCTCATTTTCGGTGGCGAGGGCCCAGGTGGCGATTTGTGGGTAGCTTGGCGACAAAGCGCAGATGAGAAGTGGGCCAAACGTCAAAGTCTTGGCCGTGTCATCAACACGCAGTTCAAAGAATGGTGCGCGTTCATTTCTCGGGATGACCGTACGCTCTTGTTTCAGTCAGACCGACCTGGCGGCTACGGCGGGTTCGACTTGTACCAAGTTCCGATCCGACTGCACAGTCCGGCCAGGGAAAGCCCGATTCAGACGCGGGACAGGACAACTCAGCGGTGAGGGGCTCGACCGAGGAAAAGGGCGGTCACGCGGGAGTAGGATCTGGACTGAAGAAGGACATCCCGGTCGGCCTCAAGGATAAGTTCGGCTGTAGGGCTTCCGTGGACCTTTCCGGCGCCGGCTCACCCTGTGATTGCCACGGAGAGGGCTTGCGGTGGTTGTTCGACGCATCGCCCGCCGTCGCCCCGGGAGGGGGACCGCTCCCGGTGTTGCCTAGGCCTCTGGATGGCCAGGCAGTATTCTTTGCGAGCCGGATGCCTTGCCGATCGGCAACGGGGCGTCAGAGAATAACGTGCTCATTTTATAGAAGGGACAATCCTGTCCGGCGCGTTTTTGACGGCCGAGAAAGCCCATCCCGCACCCCAAGCCACACAACTTATTTTGTGACGGTTCCCAAAATTAGGAGTTACGTGGCCGATCCTGGCAACTTCGCTAAGGGTGCGAGGGTGCGTCTCATCTTGGGAACGATTACGTTGGACGCAACAACTCGCACGATCCACCGATCCCTGTTTCGCTGGGTTCTGATTAGCCCAGCAGCGGGCTCCCATCTCAATGGTCCGACCGGTCATCGAGCCTCTCGGTCGGGCGTCCGTCTCGGGAGACCGTGCGGTTTCGCCAGAGTCATTACGCGTCGGAGTCGGTCGGCTCGGCGTCGGATGAAGTGGTTTGCGAGTCTGAGTCGGCTTGCCGCTCCCGGCGGTAGCTCCGGACGACCACCAAAAAGGCCAAGTAGTCATACAAGGCATGGGTGACGATAGGAACCAGCAGGTTGGGCGTCTGGGTGATATGCAGCAGTGCCCCCAGATAGGCGCCGGCGATCGTGGCTAACACAGCGTAGGTCGGCGTGATGACGTGAGCCAAACCGAACAGAACGCTTGCGACGCCCAAGCCGCCGGCCAAGCCTAACTTGGCTTCGAACCACCGCTGGAGGAATCCGCGAAAAAGGGCCTCTTCGCTGACACCGGCCAGCAACGACAGCAGAACTAGGTCGTACCACCGGCATGCGGCCAAAGACGGTCCCAGCATTTCGATCAGAAACCGTTTGATCCGCAAGAGCGGTCCAACCGGAAATCGGTGTCCGAGCAAAAACAGGCCGAAGATGGGCAGCGCCGCAGCGGCGCCCAAGAGCACATCTCGCCCGTCCCATCGCAGCGTTTCGAGCGGATGGACGCCGACCCACCAACCGGCCACCATCGCTATGATAATCAGCGAGCCCTCGGCGATGCCGGCCAGGTTCAAGAACTGTCCGCGGTCGGATGGATCAAACATGGCGCTCCAGCTCGGTTCTCTCTTTTTCGCCTTCGACGCGGGCGAGTTTTCTCTCGAGGCGCAAGAACCTGCACAACTCGGTTTTCGCGGTCAACTGTTTCGGTAACAAAAACCCGCGCAATGCACGCGGCGCCCGAATGTCTCGATTCGACGGCGGCCCAAGCCGATACTTACTACCGGTCACTTACGATAGACATCCAGGACACACACGACCCTCACGACCCGATCGGCGAAGGAGTGAATTGCGGGGACCGAAAGCCGAGCATCGAGATCGACCGACCGGAGAGAAGCAGACGCTCGCGTTTTCGACCCAAGATGTTTGACACGCCACACAGCCAGACGAACAACAACGAGGAGAAACAGTTCAGACACAGTCCCCCCTCTCTTTTCGCCGGTCAAGTTCCCGCGCTCGCCGTCATCGTTCATCCCCCTCTGAACGATGACGGCTTTTTTCTGCGCCGCCCGGCTCCGCCCGCGGCATCAGACGCATGTGTGCGGGCCCCCCGTAAGAGGTCCGCCCGACACCGCGATTCTGGTTGACTCTTTGATCCGCCTTCGGAGGCCGGACCGCCGCAGTGATGCCCCCGCCAGTTGGTCGCTTATTACTCGCCGCTCGAGCATCGGGCCATCACGTCTTTCCACTCCCCGGGCGACAATTCCGTCGCTTCGTCCACCAACATGACCGGAATGTCGTCGCGGATTTCGAAGCGGAGGCGGCAGTCGGCATCGGTGCACGTCAAGGTCTGGCCGTCGTAGACCAATCGCGACTTGGATTTCGGGCAGACCAAAATGTCCCGGAGCGATTCGAAATCGAATGTCATCGTTTGCCTCGCTTTCTCGGCAGTCTCTTCTGTCTCAGAGGATTTGGTCCTTCCTCTCGACGCCCGCTCAGTGCTACCCGAGCCTGAGCGTTCCGCCAGGTGCGTAAGTCGCATCCTTCGGCGACAACTCATTGTCTCGCTTGCGATCCGGTGTCGCCGAGCGGTCTCGTTCTTGATCGGCCGAGATGGACCGACGACCCGAGCTCGCTCGCGCCCGAACGCGCGACGGTTTTCGGCGGCCAAGCCAATCGCCTTGGGCTGGCCATTGTGCGGATG
Source organism: Planctomycetota bacterium (assembly GCA_013151585.1). Lineage (GTDB taxonomy): Bacteria > Planctomycetota > Planctomycetia > Planctomycetales > Planctomycetaceae > JAADHY01. Next base: position 7,650 of record JAADHY010000298.1, on the reverse strand, counting down.
CTCACGGAAAGCAATCCGCGATAGCCGAGATTGCTTGTGCTTTGCGGGGGACCGTGCCGCCCGGTGCCCCTCGGGCCGTCAAAACCCGCGCAACTGGCGGATATCGTCAAAGGTTCTCAGGTCGTAGTCGATTTCCACGTAATCCAGAATTGAACACAGGGCGCGAGCAGCGACCCCCAAGCCGTCAGGCCCGCTGAAGCCGCCGAATTGGCCGCCACCTTTCAAGTGCGGCTCCAGTTCCAGGAAGACTCCGGGGGCGCCGAGCCGTCTCATCTTTCGCTCCAGTCGCGGCAAATGATCCCGCAAATCCCGCAAGATTCGTTCGTGACCGGCGTCGCCCACGGTGGCCGGCACGAAGTTCTTCAGCCGCTCTTCGTCCACCACGCCGGTCCATTCCAGATCGGGATCGACCATGTAGTCCTTGATGTGCAGCCATCCGAGCGTGTTGCGCATGGCGGCGTACTCTTCGAAGCACTGGAGCGGGTTCTTGTTTTGAGCCGCCACGTTGCCCCCGTCGAAAATGGCGACGACGTTCGACCGGTTCACCTTCCGAACCAGCTCGGCCAGCAGCGGGCCGGTTTCCCCCACTAAGTTGGGCTCAATTTCCAAAGCATACACCAATTCCTCCGACGCACACAGGTCGGCGATCTGCCCGATCTGGTCGACGGCTTGATCGACATACGGCCATTTATCCTCCCCCAACGGCGGATAAAAGGAAAAGCCGCGGATCAACCGAGTGCCGAGAGCCTGAGCCGCACGGATCGTCGCCTTGACTTCCGTTTTCAGATACTTTGCAAAGGGGACGAATTTGTTGTGGGAACCATCTTCGACATCCAGCAGCTTTACTTTGCCGATTCGCGAGCCGATGCTGGTGACCTGCAATCCGTATTCGTCGTGCAGTTTGGCAAGCTGTTTCAATTCGCGTGCAGACAGGTCGACGACATGCTTGACTTCTCCGCTGCCGCCGACGTCCACAAAACGCGGCGTATAGTACCGCAGTCCGATTGCCGCCAAAACCGAGAGCTGTTCTACCGCCGTCTTGCGGTTGGCCCCCTCGTCCGCAAACGCGCTCAGGAGGACCTTAGGGTTATCCGCCATGCTAGCACCTCTCTTCCTGTCGATCGATGAGCTTGTGTCCGTGTCCGGCCACGGCAAGTGGGTTCCTCGCCGTCAGGCCAGCGCGCCCTTGTGCGGTCGAGGTGCCATTGTCCGTGGGCAGAGAAAAGGTTTCAAGCCAAGGAGCGCCGGGCCAGCGGGGCGGCCGGATGACGCCTGATTCGTCGAGCACACGGACTCCCAGCGTCGCGACTCCTCCGCGACGAGCGCGAGATCAACGGCGACTGCGCGCTCGACGATGACGGAACCCACCGTGAAAACCTCACAGCCGGCGGACCACGAAGTGACTATGTTTCTTGCGTGACTTCTCGATAATGAAAGGAGCCGACTTGGCGAACTCAACGGCGACGTTTGCGGCGCGATCTGCATTGATCGGGCCTCGGTGAGCGTGAAGGAGATAACGCAGCGTGAGCGGGCGTTCGCGGCGTGTTGGAACGGGCCCGGTCATGCAGACCGAGGCTCCCATCCAGCCGTCAGAGCGCACGTGCCAGTGGGAAGGGAATCCAGGATTACTCGGATGATCAAAATAGGTGACTCCTTCGATGCAGTCGGCCTGGACGGGGCCGCTGTAATCCACCCACCGGGCTGTCTTGCCGAAAATCGCCGGTTCGCCCGTTGCGCCTTCGCTGTTCGTGAGCTGGCCTGCACCGAAATGTTCCGAGATCGATTTCGCGACGCGAACTGCCAAGAAGCCGAAATTCGTCTGGCCAAATTCCAGCACGTCCGCTATCGGCCGGAAGGTCGCTTGTAACTCGAGCAGCGTCTCCCCGCGATCCAGCGGCCGGACGGCCGCGACGAGTTCCTGCTGAAGCAATTCGCGAGGATTATGGCCGTCGTACCATCCGAGCCGGACGGCCATGACCGCCTCTTCATCTCCATCTTCATACGCCAACCACTGTTGCTGCCGGATCCGTGCTTGCGTCTGATCGCTCCAGAAATCGATGCCCAAAACCATTCGATGAGCGAACCAGATCGACCGATGATGGTCATGATTCGGTGCCCCCGGATGGCCCATCCGTGTCAAGGGCTCGCCCGAAGGTCCAAGGAAGGGATAGAAAAACGGACGGGGGTATTGGGAACCGAAATGCCAGCGCAGCCGTTCCCGACCGTCGATCAGGAACGCCACTTGATGATCTGGCAAAGGACGAATCTTGCATCGCGGTAGGATGTCAGACATCGTTGGCTCCTCACGTCGAGCAGGCGTCCCTCTGCGTGCTTCATAACTCGAAAAAGTGCCTAAGTCCTACATGATCGGCAGGGCTCGTCGACTGCGAGCACTTTGTCGTACAGGGACTCAAGGCGAGCGACCCGTCCCTGGTGCTGCGTCATCGCGAAAAGTCGGGATTAAAGTTGATTGTGGTCCAGCCGTCTCGGCTGCTGCTCGCGGGCGAGACGCCCACGCCACAACAAAGCATGACCCCAATTCTCGTTGACAGAGCACTGGTTCCCCGGACCGACGGTACGTCCGAGAGCCGCGGTCCCTTCCGGCCGCTACCAAAGACCGGGTCAGACGGCCGCGTCGGAGTCCGACCTTGGGCCACCGAAAACATGACATTTGCGTCACCAGGCTTTTGGGCATCAGGCCGTCTAAAACGAAAGCAGGCACTGCCAAATGTACATGTTTGCCAGCGCGTCGTTCTCTTCCCAGACGCGGCGGACAAGGTCTTCGTCACCTTGGATCGGGGGCATCTCTTGGCGCCGTTCTTCCCACGGCGTGCAGACGCCCGGCTTGGCTCGCGGTTGAGGCCGACCATCCAAACCGAAACCGTCCGGCCGCTCAAAAACCGCGGGCTCTGGCTCCGGCGCCGGGCTGGCCGATTGCGAGTAGACGCCGTACTCGCGAGTGAACTCCGTCATCGCCCGCAGATTTTCCACCTTCGTGTCGTTTTGCATGATGGCGCTGGCGTCCATGATGTAGCCGCCGTCACGTCCAACTGTGTCGATGACTTTCTTGCAGTAGGCCCGCACCTCGTCCGGTGTGCCAAACGAAAGAAGATGGTTCGGGATGCCGCCGCTGAGACAGAACTTGTCGCCCAACTTCCGGTGGGCTTCGAAAATGTCTGTCCGATCCAGATGAAAGATGATACTGCCGTCTGGCAGCTCGCGGAACGTGTCCAGGTGCGGCCCCCAATCTCCTTCGGCGTAGAAGAGCACCTGATGGCCGTGCGACCACAGTTCTTCGATGATCGGCTTGAGCGTCGGCCAGTAGTGCGAATGGAACTGTTCCGGCGTCACAAACGGGACGCAGCCCCGATGCATCCAAAACCCGATCGGCACTTGCTTGTTCGGATCGGCCGTTGTCAGGGCGACGTGCAGTAGGTGAGGGATCAACGCCTCGCACGCCGCCAGCACCTTGTCCGGCTGCTGGAACATATCCATCGTCAGGCCAATGAAACCGCGCAATTTGTCGGACAGGATATCGAAGGGCGCCTTGAGGATGCCGGCCAGGGCCGACACCGTCCCGCACTCGGTTCGCATCCGTTCGATCTGTTCCGGGAAGGCACCGAAGTACTTCATCATCGTCATGCCGCCGCGCACGAAGGACAAGTTGTGCCGATACGTGACCGGTTTGCCCAGCGGCTGCACCTCGTTCACCACGCGCGGCAGCCAGACGTTGTAAAGAAACTCCGTCGGATCATCGATGAGCTGGTCGTACTCGTCGGGCCGCATGAAAGCTTCTTCTTCCGACGGCTCGATGTACTGGAAGCCCACGTTTACGTCCAAGTCGATCCCGGGCACGGCATAATACTTCAACCCGATGGCTTGGGTCAGTCCGGTCCAGACCCAGACCATGTTGGCCACGGTGGCGTCCCAGTCGAAGTCGGCGGCGCACTTGCGGGTGGCTTCGAAAGCCTTTTGGAAGTCGTGCGTCACCTCTTGGCAAGTGTAGCCCGCGTACGTCGCGATGAACTCGGCCACGAACGGTCGGATAGGAATCTTATCCGGCTTTCCGTTCCGCATAGCGGTCGTGTAGCGGCGCAGCCGCTCGGCATAGAGCTGCTCGGTGTCGGTTGTCATCGGCTAGTCTCCTTCCCCTCTGTTTCGATCCCTGGCGATCGGGTTCCGCGCCGCCGCAACGGGCGAGCCCCATCAAGGACGCCACGTTCGCCGACCGGCCCGCTGGCAGTCACTTTTTTTCAACCCACTCTCGCGAGGGAAACTGCCCCATCGGTGGTCCCGACCCAGCGCCGATGGGGCCGTATTCCGTCGATGGAGCGGTGTTTCCCGGCCGAGTCGTGCTCTGTTTGCCAGACCCTGCACCTACGTCAGTCCGGACCGTATCCGGTGTCTATGGATCGTGGGCTTTATTGGCCCAGACACAGCAGTCGGCCGTCGGCGGTGGTCAAGAAGACGCGGCCCGCGGCCACGGCCAGGCCGTCCCACATTGGCGCCGGAACCTTTTGTTGGCCAACCAATTGACCATCCCGGCTCATTCGCACCTGCAACTCGCCATCGGATCCAATCAGCAGCAGTTTGTCGCCGGCAAGCACCACCGCGTCGATCGTTTGCTGGCTGTTCGGCGGGAAGACTTCCGTCTTCCACTTCGCCTTTTCCGCCAGCCGATCGTTTGGCCACGCCGGCTTGCCTTGCTTCTCGAGTTGGCCGGCCCCCCAGCCGGTGGGCCAGCGGGTTTCGAATTTCTCACCTTTTTCCAGATGGAAGTCGCGTCGGAACAGCGTCCGCCCATTCTGCAAAGCTCCGAAAACCACATTGTCGCGGAACGCCACCAGCGAGCGACGCGGCCGGTACGATTTGATGCGCCGCTGATGCCGCGGTGGATATGACCACGCCCCGCGGGGAACCCACGCCGTCCCGCCGCCCGTGTTCAGCTTGGCGTACGCGTTGTAGCGGTCGCAAGACATCTTGCCCGTCTTGCGGTCAAATTGCCACCGAGACATCGAAACTGATTCGCCTTCCCGGAAGAGCAAGTCGAAGTTGTCGAACTCGAGGGCGGACGATTCGTAAAAGCCTCGCTGCGGCACCGTGTCGAGACGTTGCACCCAGCGACGTTTACCCGTCCGCGGGTCAACGGCAAAGACCAAAATGCCGCCATCGGCCAGCGGTTGGCGGCCAGCGGCGAAGTACGCCGTCTCGTCGACCACCAGCACGCTGCCCGGCACTGGCCACGGCGATTCGACCTGGCCGTACGCCACGATCCGCTCGTCGACAGGAGCCGCGCGGAGCCGCCACACCATTCGACCCGTAGCCGCGTCTAAACAGTAGACCCAGCCCGTACTCGTACCGAACAGGCACAAGCCTCGATGGATCGTGGGCGGCGTATCCACTCGGCCGTTGGCCGTGAACTGCCAGACGGAACGACCGGAGTCGGCGTCAAAAGCCAGGACGCGATGAGTATCCGGTTGGGCCACGTAGACTCGTCCAGCCGCCACGACCGGAGCTGTCACCGGTCCCTTGGTGAATGGATTCTCGCGCCAATCGTCGACGATCGGCCCACCGTCCGGCCACGAGCCGACTCGAACCGACCACAACGTTCGCAGCTTCGAGGGGATCGTCACCGACGTGCTGGCGCTGCGCCAGGGATCATGGCGATAGATGGGCCAATCGGCGGACGAGGTCTCGGAGCCCCGGGGCGCGTCAACTCCGCGTTCCAAAAGAAAATCCAGCTCGTCCAACTTCAGGTCGTGGACGCTGCCCGCCGGCCGCTCCGGCGCCAGCGCCGCATACCCCCGCAGCATCGGCCAGCACACGCAGTGCTTCGGCGTCACGTAAATCAGTCCGTTGGCGGGAACCCATCCGAAGTCGCGGCCACAAGCGGCTTTCGTGATGTGGTTGGCTTCAATGCGCCCGGTGATCAGGTCCGTCAGATTCATTTCCCCAGCGAAGAGATACCGAGGGGTGGCCACTGGCGGAAAACAGTGCGTCAGTCCGGCGGGGAAAGTCGTCAGTTCTTTGCCAGTTTGCGGATCCAGAGCCCTGCACTTAATCGGAAGTCGTTCAAACTTGTCGTACGTAGGGTTGGTGGGATCGTGGATTTTGCCTCCATGCAAAATCCAAAGCCGGTCGCCGATGAACAACGCCCGCGCCTGACGCATGTGGTTCATGCCCGGCGGATAGTTTTTCTCCCACAAGACTTTCCCGTCCTCGGCGGCGAGCACGCGGGTCGCGTTGCCAGGAGAAAAGTCGTTGAAGGTCGAGCACTCATAGGCCAGCAGGCCCCGGTGATAAACGATCCGGTCAACTTCTCCGGCCCAGTCCAGGTCTTTCCGTCGCCAACGGACGCTGCCGTCGCCCCGGTTCAGCGTAACCAATTCCGGCTTCTGTCCTCGCTTGGGTTGGCCGGCGGTGAACGCCACATAGCCGTCACCTGCGACCATGTGCTGAGGATTGGCGATGCGGAAGGTCCAGACCAACCGTCCGGAATCGGCTTCCAAGGCCCGCACCGCGGCCTCATCAGTGACGATCAGAAGACCGCCGTCGTAGACCAGCTCGCGCGGTCGCCCGGCGTCCGGGTATTCCCGAATCATGCGGCCGGTGGCGGCGTCCAAAGCCACCAGTGTCGAGCCCATGACACCGTAGACGCGATCACCCACGATGACGGGATAGGGCATTCCACCAGGAAGGTTCCTCAAAGTGAACGGCTCCCGGGAAGTCGGCCGAATCAAATCGCGTGCCCAAAGCCGCAGTCCGTTGAAGCCGTTGCGAGCCAACGCGGCGCCGTAGACGTTGCGGCCCCGTGCCGTGACCAACCCGCGAACTTCCGCCGGAGCGTTGACGACCCAGCGCACTCGCCGAGGAGGGCCCACCAGCAGGTCCTTGGAAACGGCATTCCCCGAAGCGGAATGTCGGGGATGAGTCCACTCGTCCATGGCAGACGGCCACGGCTTGCGGGCGGACGTCCACGTCCGGCTGCCCACACGCAACGACCGCACATCTACCAACCCCGCCGACTCCAACGCGGATTTCTCAATGGCGCGCGGAGCGGCCAGCACAACGCCGTTTGGACAAAGGACGCGCGCGATTTCCTTGCCCGCCAGCTTTTTCGCGGCCGGGTCCTGAATCACCAACAAGTCGATCAAGTTCTCCGTGTAGGGCAGCTTGCCCGGCTCGCGCCATTCGTCCACGGAAACCAGACCGTAGAGGCCGGCCCGAGCCACCGACTGCTGAGCAGTCTTCAGCGTTCGGCTGTCTTTCTCTAAAACTTGAACCAGGAAACGGCCCGATCGCGCCAGTGCCATTGGCATCGCGAGGTCGCGCGATCCCAGTTGCACGCACAATCCACTGGGCGCCCCGGCCGCCTCCACCGCCTGCACTAAAGGAGTACGCTCCGCACACAGGCCCGATACTGTTCCGGCCAGCCATGCAACCGCCGCCAACGCCAGCCACGTCCACCGTTCGGTCAGAACTTGTTTCTTCACCCTCATCACTTCTCCCACTATCTCTGTCTTTCGCTCGCAAACGCCTGTTTTTCCCTCGTGAACTCCACCCGTACTCTGCGTCAATTCGCCCGCTGGCCCCGAAGACGATTCAGAACTGGCTCATGTGGACGTCATGGGAGGACAAAGTCCGCGCTGA
>JAADHY010000703.1 GCA_013151585.1 Planctomycetota bacterium | reverse complement strand
CGGCGTGTAAGTGAAGCTGCCGTTCGCATTCACCACCAACGCGCCTTTGGACGCGGCCGTCGTCGGAGCGTACGTCAACGAGTCTCCATCTACGTCCGTCGCCTTCAGCGTGCCGCTGACCGGCGTGTCTTCATTGGTCGTGACCCCCACATCCTGAGCCACCGGCGGATCATTCACCGGGTTGATCGTGACTGTGAGCGTGCCTTTGCTTGTTCCGCCCTTCCCATCGTCCACTTCGAACTCGATCGTGTCTGTGCCGTACACGTTCGGATCCGGTGTGTAGGTGAAGCTGCCGTTGGCATTCACCACCAACGCGCCTTTGGACGCGGCCGTCGTCGGAGCGTACGTCAAGGAGTCCCCATCCACGTCCGTCGCCGTCAACGTGCCGCTGACCGGCGTGTCTTCATTGGTCGTGACCGCCACATCCTGGGCCACCGGCGGATCATTCACCGGAGTGACGGTGACCGTCACCGTGGCAGTGGCTGTGGCGCCGTCGTCGTCAGCCACCTGATAGGCGAAGCTGTCCGTGCCGTTGAAATCGGGGTTCGGGACATATACGAAAGCCCCGTTCGCGTTGAGAGTGACATTGCCGTGAGTCGGTCCAGTGGCGAGCTGTGCGGTCAGCGGGTCGGCGGCGACGTCCCCATCATTCGCCAAGACGCCTGGCGTTTGTACGGTCAGAGTCGTATCCTCGCCGATTACGAATGCATCGTCGCGCGCAATCGGAGGTTTATTGGCCACCGTGACTTGCAGGGCCGCCGCGCCGTTGGCCCCGTGGTTGTCTGTGACCGTCACCGTGACCGTGAAGACACCATTGTCGGCGTAGACGTGGTTCAGTTGGAACGATTTGTCCGGTGCCAACGGCAGCGGCTGCAGACCGGAACCGTCGCCGTAGTCCACGGTCGCCGTCCACGTATCGGCATCCGGATCGGTGAACGTCCCCGTGACGGCTAACTCCGTCCCTTCGTCGATCAAGCGGTCCGGCCCGAGGTCGACCGTCGGTGGTCTGTTGACGAGTCGGTTACCGAAGTCGGCCCCAAAGTCGGTTTGTCCGCTTACGAGCATGATCTCGTGCGTCATCTGTGGCGTCGTTTGCTGCCACCCCGGCCGCACGACCTCGCGGACCCAATACCTCCCTGGTCGCAAGTTCTCGAAACGATACAGACCGGTTTCATCGAGCTCGGGAGTCGCAGGATCATCGTCAGCCGTCAGCGTCCACCGTTCGCCCTCACCGGGCTCCCAAAGCCCGTTGCCATTCGCGTCGGCCCAGTCCAACGCGCCGTTGTTGTTCGCGTCAAGATAGATCGTCCATCCGGCCAAAGCCGGCTCGTCCAGCCCCCGCTGTCCGTCGCCGTTGCGGTCTTCGAATTTGATCCCCTGGATCGACGCGGGGCGGTAGTTGGCAAAGTCCAGATTGTCGGCCACAGGAACCCCTTGCCCTTCAGGCAAGACTCCGAGCACGGTCACAATGCGGGCGCGACTGGCGTCTGTGAAAGAGAACTCCAAAGCGGAAGTAATATCGTTTGGTCCGGGAAGCCCGTTACCGTCTGGATCGGGAATGTCCGTGAATCCTTCGGCCGGAGTGGTCGCTCAGAATGTTGTCTTGCAGGTCCGAGTAGACCTGTGCGGCCCAGCCGCTCAGCATGGCCCCAGTCAGGTTCGGGAAGCTCATTTGAGTCTCCCGAATGTTCGTCGTGGGGTCGACGGTCGTCAATCGCAGGTCATTCGTCGCGACGCTCCCCAGAACTTCTAGCTCGTCGTCCCCGGAACTATAGATGTCGGAATCCAGGTACTGCCAGAAGGTGGAATTCCGCAAGTCCGCGCCGCCGGAAGCTGTGAAATCATAGATCGTGAACAGCGCGCTAGTCCCGGGGATGATGCCCACCTGGATTTGCACGTCGATCTGCCCGCCGGTTGACGGCGTGATCGTGGCTTGGCTTGTGGCAAAGTTGCCGGCGACGAACGTCGGTGCGGCACCGATATCTTGCAAGTCGAAGACATCCGGAGCGCCGAGGTCGGCGTTCGGACCTTGGGCATTCACGTCGAGGTAGGCTGTGTATTCGAAGACCGTGCTCGTTCCGGCCAGGTGCACCGTGTCCGTGGTGCCCCCCGGGCCGAGCTGGACCGAAAAGTGTCCTGGATCGCCTTCGGGCAAACCATTGTCGATCGTGTTGTTTCCCAGTGCGGGGCGGCCATCTGGGACTGGTAGCGTCATCCCTCCTGGCTGAAGCTGGACGGTGTAGCCTTCCGGTCCCGGATTATTGGCGGCCCAGCCGGCCGGAAGCACTTCGCGCACCGTGTAAGTTCCGGGTAACAAGTCACCGAAAACGTACTGACCTGTTTCGTCAATGTTCGCAGTCTCGGGATTATCGGCCTGAGTCCACGTCCAACGCTCCCCCTCGTCCGGGTCCCAGAGTTCATCGCCGTCGCGGTCAGCCCATTCAAGCACACCGTTGCTATTCGCATCGAGATAGATGATCCAGCCGCTCAACCCCGGTTCGCCGAAGTCCCGGATTCCGTTCCCATTGACGTCTTCAAACTTGATGCCACGGATTTCGCCGACTTCGAGTTCGAAGGCACCGATATCGGGCGCGGCTCCTTGCGGCCGAGGCACGCCGCGCTGGTCAACAGGATCGAAACCTTCAGGACTCGCTGCGTTGACAGCCGGACTGTCAGGAAACAAAGCGTGAACACGAGTCGGCAGCGGGAATTCGCCCGCGTGGTACTCCAACGGGCCCAGCCGCGGATCGATGGGGGCTCCCGGTTCCCCCACGATGTCGCCGGGATTGCCAAAGCCCTGCGAGCCGCCTGGGTCACCGATCAGATTGTGGCCGACAGATTGGAACAAACCCGCGACGTCGGGATCGATCGGCGCTTCATTGCGGGCGATGATTGTATTGAAGACCGCAAAAGGCCCTCCCGCAGAATTATCGACCCCGCCCGCTGCCAAACCGGCCCGATTGTCCACGACGGTGACGTTTCTGAGATTGACTTCGCCGACTAGTTCGCCCGGGTCAGCGATTCCACCTCCATAGGCGCGGGCGATATTGGTCGAAATGGTGCTGACGGCGATGTCCAAGATGCCATTGACGGTCTTAATTCCCCCGCCGTTGGTCCCCGTGTTCTCCGCAATCGTCGAGGCCAGAATGGACGACGAGCCTTCGTTGTACAACCCACCGCCGTCACCGGTCGCTTCATTCCGGATCAGTTCCACGTCAAAAGCCCGGAATTGGCCGTAGGCTCCGACACGGATACCTCCTCCCATGTCATCACCCGGCTCCGAAGAAGTGAGCCCGTCCCGCACGACCAGCGATGCCAGATCCAGCGTCCCAGACAGGACATCGAACACCCGATCCAGTCGGTTTCCGCTGATGACGGTGATCCCGGTGTCAGCCCCGCGAATGGCTAAGTCGTCGGTGATATCCAGGTCGCCCGTGGCGGCACCATCTTCGCCCACTCCGGGAATCGTCAGCGTGTAAATTCCCGGCGACAACAGGATCTCGTCCTGGCCCGGAAGAGCATTCGCTTCCTGGATCGCGGCTCGCAAACTGGTCCGTCCGGCCTCGTCCTGAGCCACCCCGTCCCCCGGCAGGACGTCGGCCGTGTCGGCAAAGGTGTTCACCAGAAAGG
>JAADHY010000174.1 GCA_013151585.1 Planctomycetota bacterium | reverse complement strand
CGGGACGGTGACCGAAGCCAAGTGGTTGTCGAAGTCCCAGACGTAAGTTTTGCCTTCGTGGTCCTGGGTCAAGTTCCCCTTTGGGTCGTACGTCAGCGCCTGGGAATCGATGGCCAGCAGTTCGTGTGTTGGGCCGTGCGTGCGGTTCTGCGTGGTGCCGTTTTCGACGAACTGTTGCCAGTCCCCGACCAAGGTCAGCGTCCACGACTGGATGTCGCCGTTTTGGCGTTGCCAGCTTATCAGGCGATCTTCATTGTCATAGCTCGCCGTCCACGAATAGCCGGCCATGACGCCGCATGTGGTTTCGGCGGTGACGTTCTTGTTCTCATCGTACGAGTAACTGAACGACAACCCCGGATGGCCCGGCACGTCGATCGATGTGACCAGGTTGTCCTGCCGGTTGTAGGTGCGGTTCGTCACGATCCCGTTGCCGTGAGTTCGCGGGGTTTCTCGGCCGCCCGGGTCGTACACAAACGACGCAACCAATGAGGCAGGCTCCGGGCCCGTGCCGTCAGCGTCGTAATCGACTTGCTGCAACAGATTCCGAGCGGTGTAGGAACGGGTCACGATGGAACCATCCGGGTACGTGAGTTGCACCAACCGGCCGCTGAGTGGGGGCTCCCTCCGTTCGCTCCCAGCCACCCGGCGAAAATTAGACCTGTCCCGTTCAATTGCCTCAGCGAATGATCTCGGCGTTTCGGAAAGACGCGAGAATATGCTCCCATTCCGCATCGCTGAAAGGCAATCCCTCAAGATTGATGCGCCGCAGTTGCCTGCATTGGGCGAAAGCCGTGATAGCATCGACGGAGACTCGCGCACCTGCCAAGTCGACTCCTCTGAGGTCAGGCCAGAATTCAGGACCGGTCGGAACGTCACACTCTCGCAGATCGCAATTGCGTAAGATGCAGAATTCGAGATGTGGCAAAGCAGCCAGCGCTTCTATGCCCTGCTGGCTGACGGGGCACCCCGACAGGTCGACGACCGCGAGACGCGGTAAATTAGCCAGATGCACCAGTCCTGTCCCGGTAATACCCGTATCAGCGACATGCAAATAGGTCAATCGTCGCTGCTGCTGGAGGCATCGCAATTGAGAATCTGACAGCGGCGTGCCATTTGCTTGTAGGAACCACAAATGTTCCAGTTCGGGAAGACGCGTAAGACCGCTGGGCCCAAGGCGCAACTGTTCGACGAAAAGCTCCGTCACGGTCCGAGGAACAAACGCCAGTCCACATCCAGTAACGTGGGTCCGCGATAGCACGACATGCTCGAGCCTCAAATGAGAAATGTTCTTCAGAAATGCGTCACCGATGTGTGTGTCGGAGACGATGAGGTTCCGGAGCCGCCCTAATCGGCCGATCGCCTCGCTGCAGGCGTCTGTTATCCGGGTATCCGCCAGGTTCAAGTTCACGAGGGATGAGGTTTCAGAGATGACCCGCACGGCTCGGTCCGAAATCGCGTTCTCACTAAGCACCAGGGTTTCCAAGCGTTGACTTGAACATGGTGTGTCGAAAACGTCATCTGTGACGTTGCAGCGACTCATCCTGATTTCGCAAATAGAGTCGCATCTCCAAAAGAAGCGGAATAACTTCTCGCCGCGAGCTACGCCCGAGACCGCCACAGCGAGGGGACGAGAAACTCCAACAACGAATCGAGTGCGTTGCGAGAGTCCTCGATAGGCGCTTGGCGACCAATCGTCCAGCGTCCCACCGTGACGAACCAACTCATCAAAAATGGATGCCCGTCGCGCGGCATGAACCGCCCAGAACGCGAATACAATCCCCACAGTTGCAACCAGACAAGCAACAACAACTTGCCAGTTTATTCGGATCATAGCATACTCTCGCCGCCGATGAACGTCCCGTTGTGCACACCGTAACTGCCGTGAACTGGCACGCGTAGTCGACCGCGGGCACCATTATGTCGCGCCACAACCAAGTTGACGTCCTTTGTGCTCTCTAGAGTGCGTTACAATCACGATGCGCCCGTCCATATCCCCACAGGCTCTGCCCCTCAGGTTTCGCGCCACATCAGGGGCAGACCGTGCTCATTTTGGACCAACACTCCTTGATGCACTCGTCCACGTATGCAGGCTCCACAGCGTTAGAGAGCGGCAAGGTGTAGCTCGGACAATTGCAGCGAGTCCAGCGCTCGACAGACCAATTAACATACCGAAATCGGCACCAACAGCTTTCAAGGAGACAGTCGGAAAACCGGTAGCGAACCCAGACGTGGCCTCCTACGAACCAATTCCCCCCCAACCATGGCTTGAATGTACGCGTTGATGACCTGATCGAGTGGCAAAGGGAAGCCAATCGATGAAGGGCTCTGACCGCTCAGCACGTTCAACACCAGTTCAGCGCAGGAGTTCAGGTCGCCGACGTCGCATAGCCCAGCGTTGACCAGAATTCCGACAATAGTTTGCATATTGCCAAGTTGGGACGCGAATGACTGGAGTTGCTGGACGTCGTATGGAGTAATGCCAGACCTTAGGTAGGCGAAATCCACAAGTTCAAGTTGGCAGCCTAATGGGACGCACTCGTCCAGGCACAACGCAGACGAAAAAAACATGCCACTAGGATCAACCTGACTGGTATTTGCAGTATATCCGTACAACAAGCTGGTCCAAATCAAGCCAAGTGGATCGCGACACGTAAATCGCCCCAGACGGGACGCGTAGTAACGCGCGCGGTAGTAGCAGGCGCCGCTTTCCTTGTCGCGCCGGCGACCGGTGAAGGTGTAAGCGTTGTCCACGGTGGAACGTTGTGTCGCCAGCAGGTTGGCGGACGCGTCAAGAAAAGTGACTTCCCCGTACGGGGTGTAGGCGTAGCGTTCGACCGCGGTGCCCGTGGAGTCGGTCAGAGCGGTGACGGTGTAGAGGCAGTTTTGATGGTAGTAGTGGGTTGAAGGTTCAGAGTCGAAGGTTGAGAGTAACACCAACGGTTCGTCGATGTAGGTGCCGTAGGCATACTTCCGCTCGGGATCAGTTACGGCTGCGCCGGAGTGGTATTCGGCCAGCACCTGGCCGGCGTAGGGGCTGAACGGCAGCGGATGAGTCGTGCCGACGAAAATCGTCGTCTCGCTCGTGCCCGCCGCGGCGTCGTTGACGGTCTTGGCCACCCGGCGGCCTAACGCTCATAACGGTAGGTATGCGTGCCTTCGATGCCAGAGGCGTCCGCCGGGACGGTCACCGAAGACAAGTGGTTGTCGAAGTCCCAGACGTAAGTTTTTCCTTCGTGGTCCTGGGGCAGATTCCCTTTCGGATCGTAGGTCAGGCCCGTTCCGTCGATGGCGAGCAGCTCGTGAGTGGGGCCGTGGGTGCGGTTCTGCGTGGTGCCGTTTTCGACGAACTGTTGCCAGTCGCCGACCAAGGTCAGCGTCCACGATTGGCTGTCGCCGTTCCGACGCTGCCAGCTCACAAGGCGATCTTCGGCATCATACGAGGCCGTCCACGAGTAGCCCGCCATGACGCCGCCGGTGGTTTCGCTGGTGACGTTCTTGTTTTCATCGTACGAGTAGCTGAACGAGAGGCCCGCATAGCCGGGGACGTCAATCGATGTCACCAAGTTGTCCTGCCGGTTGTAGGTGCGGTTCGTCACGATGCCGTTCCCGTGCGTGCGCGAAGTTTCCCTTCCGCCGGCATCGTACACGAACGACGCAACCAACGAGGCCGGGTCGGGGCCGGCGCCGTCGGCGTCGTAGTCGACCTGCTGCAACAGATTCCGAGCGGTGTAGGTACGGGTCACGATCGAACCATCCGGATACACAAGCTGTGCCAAACGACTGCTGCCTGGGGGCTCACTTCGTTCGACCCCAGCCACCCAGCCGCAGAAAAAGCGACGGGATATCCCGTCGTTGAGACGAAAAGAGGCGCAAAGGAGCAACGACCGTCCTTTCCAGGCTTCAAGGAAGTGACCGGCTCTCGGCTCTGGGCAGGCGTTCGGGCCGTTGGGCTGTGCGGCCGAGGATATGCACGATGGCGGCTGCGGCAGCTCGGCGCTCCTGGCCGTTCTCGCTCATTAAGAATTTCCTGAGCACACCGATCTCTTTCTCAGTTCCGACATAGCCCAACTCCGCCATGGTACAAGCGCGCACGAAAGGGTCAGCCGTCTGACTCAGTATGCTGGTGAGCAGGCCTACGGCCTTTTCCTCACCCAGCAGCGCTGCAGATAAGGCGGCTCTGACGCGCCATCTCCAATTCTTTTCCGTCGTGGCCCCGCGCCATTGCAGAAGCCCGCGAACCTGTGGCAATGCCGACTTGTCGCGAAGCGCTGCGAGGCTCGCGGCGGCGAAAGACGCGTCTTCCCGGTTCTCACCAGCCAAGACCTCAAGCAGGTAGGGCCTACCGCGTGGGTCCCCCATACGGGCGAGCGCTTCTGCGGCGCAAATTCGAATCAAAATGTGCCTTTTGTCTTTGTCACGGAAAAGGTCCTCCGCGCAGGGCTTCAGCCGTTTGTCGCCGATTCGAGATAACGTCAACGCCAACAATAAGCGCGACTGCCCGCGAGCACTTCGACACGCTTCGCTCAGAGCGCGAATGCCCTGCTCGTGTCCAAACGATACCAGCCGGCTGGCACAGCCGTAACGGATCGTCAGCGTTTCGAATTCACTCGCGCCAACGAACTTGAGGCCTTCCACCAGCGTCGATCGGACCTTCTCGTCCAAAGGGACTGCCGGTGACGCTGCGGCCGTAAACCGAACAACGTCAGCCGGATCCGCCAACGCCGGCCGTAACAACTGGGCGGCGAGCTTGTGCCGCTGCTCAAACAGCAGCCCCACAGTCTCCAAGCGGATTCCAGTGTCAGGGTCGGCCAGAGCTTTTCGAAGCTCTTTTACAGCCTTGGACGCTGACTTCGATAGCATGCATCCGTCGCCCGGCGTTGCATGCAGCGCCCCCAAGAGGATCGCCAAAGCAACATGGCTCATCATTGACCTGTCTGCCTCCTCTCAGCGATGTCTGTGGCGATTACAAATCCGGCACGTGAGAGTGACATTGCGCGGACACCAGGGAAGCCCCGGAAAACGCCGGAGAAAACCGCGCCGGACGGTCTGTCCACACCTGCCGCAACCGTAGTGACAGATAACCGTCGGAGGAATCCGCACCTCAGTTCTCGTCAACGTGCAGGGTTCCGTAATTCTCACAAATTGACAACGGTCTCTCTTTGGTTCTTCCTCCCAACATTCCAGCGTGCATACGACTGCCCAGGCTCCGAAGCAAACGGCCGCGGCAATGCACGTCGGGTTCTTCGGAGTGGGCAGCGTACGGCACATCTGCGCTAAACGAAAGCACTGTGCAGCCACCGGCGGCCCGCCGGGCCCAAACCTTTGCGTCACGAGACACTTCGCAAAACAGGCCCAGTCGATCCCCAGTCCGGAAGGATCCCTATACTTCAACGGCGCGTGTTCGACGTATCCGTAAAGGTTTCTTTCTTCGTCCGCCGGACGGCGTTCTGCGAAACCCATCGCTGCACGATTCGTACGCACCCACGGTCGATGCTGGCGATCTGTATCGTCTCGGCTTCCAAACCGCCCAAGGACAGGCTGGAAGTAACGGGCGCGGTAATAATCCTGTCCCGATTCCGCATCCCAACGCCCACCGGCGAAAGTGTAGGAGTTTCCGACGGTAGAGCGTTGATTCGGGAGCGAGTCGGCCGACGCGTCGAGAAAGGTGAGTTCCCCGTAGGGCGTGTAGGCGTAGCGCTCGGTGACCATGGCGGTGGAGTCGGTCAGGGCGGTGACGTTGTAGAGGCGATTCTGGTGGTAATAGAAAGCGGAGAGCCCAGAGCCGAGAGCGGAGAGCAGAAGAAGCGGTTCGTCGATGTAGGTGCCGTAGGCGTACTTGCGGGCCAGGGGCAGGTCGGCGCCGGTCGGCGGTTGCCCCAGTGGCCCCGAGCCTTCGTATTCGGCCAACACCTGACCGGCGTAGGGGCTGTAGGGAATCGGCTGCGTCAGACACACGAAGACCGTGCGCGTGCTGGTGCCGGCCGAGGAGTCGTTCACCACCTTGGCGACTCGTCTTCCGAGGGCATCGTACTCATACGTGTGAGTCCCCTCGATGCCCTGGCCGGCCCCGGCCGCACTGGCCGGAACCGTTGCCGATTGCAGCATGTTGTCGAAGTCCCACGCACACTGCTTGCCGAACTGGTCTCGCGTGAGATTGTCCTTCGGATTGTACCCGAGTCCCGTGCCGTCGATGGCGGTGAGCTCGTGTGTCGGGCGCGGGTGCGCGAAGCTTCCCTCCGGCGGAGTCGATGGGGATGAACGTTCGGAGGCCGCTGGGCCGTCAGCGGACGGGCCATGTCCGACGGGCTTGCCGGGTTCACCCAAGCCTTCTCTCAAAGAGTCCTCGCGTTCTTTGGTGTCCTCCGAAGGGATGTCGAAAAGTATCGAGCGCCGAGAAGGATCTGTTTTGAACGACCGTCCTGGGTACTCGAAAAGAGCGGCGGCTAAGATCGCTTCTCCAGTCGGCAAGAACTCCAAATCTGTCACGATGTCTGCATCTACCCGAAAGACGTGAAGGAGCCGTCTCTCATCCAACAGCCATATCGCTACCTTATCGCCGCTTCCCGTTGCGATCATTCTTCCGTCATCTGAAAACGATGCCGCCGTGAAACCCACTGAATAACAGACATAGTCGGCGTCCCGTGGAAGAATCCAATCGACTTTACCGGTAGAGAGGTCCCAAAGGGCTGCCTTTTTCCCGACGGAGAGCAGCAAGTCGCCAACCGGATCGACAGCAAGGTATTTCATACGCCCGGCTGGAGACAGGTACCTGTGTACGACCTCGCCATTCTCCGCGTCCAGAAGTACAAGGCAGTCTCCATTAGTCACGACAACTTGCTGACCTTTTCGGGCGAACTCTGCCGCACCAACGGTGTCTCTGTCGGGCTTCCAAATCCACTGCGGAGCGGCATTGGGGAGTTTCCAAAAAGCGACGGCCCTGTCGCCGGCAGCAACGAGGCAATCACCGTTGGACGAGAACGCGACCGACTCGAACATCCTCGTCACTTCAGGAGACACCTCCAGGACTCTCGTTGCCTTCTGATCGCCTAACTTCCACAAATGCACCACTCCTCGCGAAGTCCCCTGTTCGCGCACGGCGGTTCCTACGACAGCGATCGTCGATCCATTCGGCGAGAAAACGGCGTCATTGACCAAGGTCCTCTCGAGGAAACGCACATGGACAGGCGGCTCAGATGTCTTGAGATCGTAACATACCACGTGTCCAACAGCGTAGGCTTCAACACATAGTCGTCCGTCCGGCGAGATGTCGAGGCCAGTTACACAATTGGACCAATCGAACGATGGACCATCGCCGCAGCCGCAAACAAGTGCTACGGTCAGCAATGCAGGCAAAGCCCTGGACGTCGTACTAGCGGAGCGTTTCATATCCCACCTCGGACAACAATCGGAACTATCTGCACGGGATCGACACACTCGCAACCGCATCGCCCCGGTAAGCTGTCTCGTGCGCTCCGTCGCCGACACGACCAACCGTTTTTAGCTCGTTGTCAAAACCCCACAGATACCGTTGTCCTTCCTCGTCCAGGACCCAATTGCCCTTGGCGCCCCATCGCAGCTCGGTGCCATCGATCAAAAGAATTTCACGTGTCGGGCCGTGCGGGCGGTTCTGGACCGTGCCGTTTTCCGTGAAGCTGGCGACGAGCTCGATGGATCGGTCCCCGCGCCCTCGGCGTCGTCGTCGGCCTGCTGCAATAGGTTCCGAGCGGGGTAACTGCGAGTCACAAGAGAACGATCCGCATAGACCACTTGTAGCTGGGTTATTCACATTCGATGCGACCACGGAGGTACTGAGGACACGGAGAAAGAGAATCACGTGGCAACTGCATCTCTGTGGAGTTTCACATGGCGTTGTCTGCGATGGAATAAGATCGGACACTCAATTGCGCGTTGCGTGCAAGTTGCCCGCTTAGATCTCCGTGAACTGGGCATCCCTGTGTTGAATCATCCGCATCCACCAAACGGTCAGCATCGTTGCAATTAAACGTGACAAAGCTATTGTACCGGTCTCTGTTTACAGTGTGAATATTTCCATCTTCGTCGGACGTGAAACTTCCGTCACCGGCGTGATCGTCGGAGACTTCCACAAGGCCCGTGGTCGACGTCACCGGGATGGGGACCCGCCACGTTGTGTGGGGAGGTTTCCTCGATCTTGCGGATAGCCTGAGGGCTGGCTGCGTTCAACCTCAGCCACTCGTCCGCTTTTGGTGGAGCGGACATTGCGAGGAATGTCCTTTCGTCGGTAGCCGATGGAGTTCCTTGTGGGAGACCGCGGCCACCACGCGGGCCCAGTCGGCGATTCTCGGTGTTCTTGGCACGGAATCGGGGGCTCAAAGCAGGAAGCGAGTTTGTCGGTCCGGCGGTTTCCGGACCATCCGCCGTTTGGCTTTTCTTTGCCGCCGGACCGTGATAGTGTCATCGTCTGATGAGTTGCGCGCGTTGCGCCAAGTTCTTTCTGCTCGGCATTTCGTGCGTCAGTCGGCGCATGGTGCCCGGGTTCTTGAGCAACTTGAGGGGCCATGATCGTCGAGTTGACCGGCAGCGCCCAGCAGGGTGTGCCCTTGCAGACACCGTGGCCGACGCAGCCGGCGTCTGTTGCCGACGCGTGCTGCGTCGGCAGCGAAGAGGGGGAATGCACCACGCCCTGTTTGGTTACTACTGGGCGACGGCGAGGCCACGTTGAGGCGTCGGCGCTTCCAAAGCGGTGAGGAAGGGACGACGATGGAGATCGCCTGATGACGGCCGCCCAGCGGTCTGGTTTAGGCAGCTCGGCTTGCTGGCTTCGTGCGCCGGTGCTGCCGACGGTTGCCGGATCAACGACGCAACTGCCGTTGAAAGTCGGCTCATCCCGTGGGCGAGATCGCCGATGAGGCGTCATTTTAGGAGAAGCCATCGAAAGTGATGTACTCCGGCTTTGTTCGCGAAATTGGCAATGAGGAGTGGACCGAGATGAAGAGCTTCAGAGTCTGTTGGGTTCTTGCCGTTGCGATCTTGGGAGGGGTGTTCAGCGGATCAATCTCCGCCGGTGAATACTTAAGTGGGATTCAATGGGCTGAACCGCCGGTAGTCGATCCGGGCCCGCCCGGCGGCCCGCCGTCGGACGCCGTGGTCCTCTTCGACGGAAAAGACATGTCCCAGTGGATCGGTGCAGAGAAGTGGACGGTCAAAGATGGGTACGTCGTTGCCGGTCCGGGCAGCATCCGCAGCAAAGCCGAGTTCGGCGACTGTCAGGTGCATTTGGAATTCGCTGCTCCGGAGAAGGTCACGGGCAGCGGCCAGGGACGCGGCAACAGCGGGGTCTTTCTGATGGGCATCTACGAGGTGCAGATTCTCGATTCGTACAACAACAAGACCTACTTCGACGGCCAGTGTGGGGCGATCTACAAGCAGCATCCGCCCCTGGTCAACGCGTGCCGCAAGCCGGGCGAGTGGCAAACGTACGACATCATCTGGACGGCTCCGCGCTTCGACAAGAATGGCAAGCTGGTCAGCCCGGCCTTTGTCACGGTGTTGCACAACGGCGTGGTGATTCAGAACCATTTCCAACTGTTGGGCGACACGCCGTACCATCGCGCGCCGGAGTACCGCCCTCATCCGCCGAAAGGGCCGCTCGGGCTTCAGTATCATGGCAACCCGGTCCGGTTCCGCAACATCTGGGTGCGTGAGCTGAAAGAGCTGCCGCACAAGCGCGTGCATGAGCCGAAGATCGTCGAGCACGGCCCGAAGAAAAAGCCAGCCAAGAAGCGAAAGCCGGCCGCCAAGCGAAAGCCGGCCAAAAAGGCTCAGAAGAAGCCCGCTGCCAAGTCGAAAGCCCCAGCCGAGAAGTCCAAGAAGCCGGCTTCCGAAAAGAAGCCTTCCGCCAAGAGCACGAAATGCGGCGACGCCGGATCAGGATGCGTGCAGAAAACGAAATCGGGCTGCGTGGAAAACGATTGAGTCGCTCCGACTCATCGATCCGCGAGTTGTTGTTGCCGAGGAGGGAGTAAACCATGAAGTGGACTGCTGGGACGTCGATCTTGCTGTTTGCCGGAGCGCTGGCATCGATGGCGACAGCGGCGGAGCCGGAGCCACTGCGGCTGCTGCCCTGTGATACCACGGACGCTGCTTCGTTGCGGGCTTGGCAACAGCGGGCTCGCGTCACGCTATCGGTGCTGCTCAATATGGACGATCAAATCGTGGCGAACCGGCACGACGAGCGCGGCCGCAGTCCGCTTCCGCTGCATCCCAAGGTACTCGAAACCACTCGCGAGAAGGCCTTCACCCGCTATCTGGTGGAGATCGACTCGCGGCCGGACCGTCGGATCAAAGTGGTACTGACCGTGCCGAACGACGCGCGGCCAAACCGCACGCCGGCTGTGGTGTGCATTCACGGACACGGTGGCAACCGCGACATCGTCTACAACCCGAACAACAACTACCGCGGTTTTGCTCGCGTGTTGGCCGAACGAGGCTACGTCACGCTCAGCACCGACGTCGGCCAACACACGGTCCAGTCGCCGCACCGGACGCTCATGGGCGAGCGGCTTTGGGACTTGATTCGCGTGGTCGATTTGGCCGCGTCGCGTCCGGAAGTGGATTCGACGCGGATCGGCTGCGCCGGCCTTTCGCTCGGTGGCGAGATGGCCATGTGGCTGGGAGCGATGGACCAGCGGATCGCCGTCGCGGTCAGCTCTGGTTTTCTGACAACGATGGAGAACCTGCGGCACGGCCACTGCATGTGCTGGGATTTCCCCGGCTTGCAGCGTCGTTACGAGTTCAGCGACATCTATGCGCTGATCGCTCCTCGACCTCTTCAGTGCCAGAACGGGCAGAAGGAGCGGTTGCCGGGCGGATTTCCGGTGTCATTGGCCAAGCAAGCCATGGCGGATATCCGACAGGCTTATCGAGCGGCGGGCCACGAAGAGGCCGTCGAGCTAGCTGTCCACCCTGCCGGCCACGTCTTCGACGTCCCGTCCGCGGTGCGTTTTCTCAACGCTGCGCTCAAGCCGGGCGGCTGAGGCCCGTAGGCACAAAGCCAGCGAGGCCGGACAGGACCAGCCGCGACGCTGCCAACTTGTGTTGACCCGCTGACGCTGCGGTGTACACTGAATACCAGTACGCCGGAGACAGCGCGGGCGTCAAGCGGACTGAGCCAGCCTGGAACCGCTGACAATGGCCCATCGTAACCGCAGCTTCGTTGTAACACTGCCGAGGCTTGATCATCGGGTTCCGTGATCCGCGATCGTTCTGGCGGACGTCGCCTGGAGCAAGAAGCGCTTGGAGAAATCAGCGTGCGGAAGCGGTTCGGACGGCGAATCTTGAAGTGGTCGTCCGCCGGGTTGTGCGCGGTCGTTCTCGCCGTGCTCGCCCGCGACGTGACCCTATTGATCCGACGCGCTTCGGTCCTGCGGACCGTGCGATCTGGCCACGGCTGGATCCGCTTCGACGATACGAGAGAGCTTATAGAGGGCTTGACGCTGCTAGGCCCCTTGAGCGAAGCGACGGGCTGGTCCCTCGGTGAGGCCGCTCAGCCGGTCAAAGCGCTGGTCTGGCCCTCTGCTTCGGTGAGCGATTCCTTTTGCCGCCGATTGTTGGTCTTCCCCGAATTGACGCAATTGATCTTGGGAGGCTCTCGCATCACTGATACGGGCTTACGAACTTTGTGCCGCTTGACGAATCTCGAGAGCCTGGACGTCTTCGGCTCAAACATCAGTGACGAAGGCCTAGCCGACTTAATCCGTTTGCGAAAGTTGACGTCGCTGGGTCTTGCCGGTACGGCTTTGTCTGACGGCGCTGCCGTACACCTTGAGCCGCTTCGCAGGCTTCGCGGACTTTGGCTTAGCGACACCCGCATCGGCGACCGCACGATGCAATCGGTGAGCATTTTGAGGTCGCTCCAATATCTGGACATTAGCGGAACAGCGGTCACCGATTCGGGGCTCAAACTGCTTCAGGATTTGCCTGAACTGACAATGCTTGACGTGAGCGGCACTCAGCTTTCTGACGACGGCGTGATATTTCTTTCCGGTTGCCGGAAACTGTGGCGGTTGGACGCTGAACGCTGCCAAATCAAGGGACCTGGTCTTGCCGCGCTGGTCGGAGCAACTTGCCTGACGTGGCTTTCGTTACGTGGAAATCCTTTGGAGACAGTCGATGCGTTGGCTGGCGCGAATTTGAGGTACCTCGACCTTTCCGACACACCGTTAACAGACGCGGGTATCCGCCGGTTGTCGACCATTCGGAACCTTACACGGCTCAAGTTGGCCAACACTCGTATCAGCGACGCGGGATTGAAGAACCTGGCCGAGCTCGAGCATTTGTGCCATCTCGATTTGTCTGGCACGGACATCACCGGCAGCGGCCTGCGCCATCTCGCAACGCTGCAGTCGCTGCAGATTCTGGATCTCAGCGACACGGCTATTGGCCCAGACGGTTTGGCTCATTTGGCCGAGCTTTCGTCTCTCGAAGACCTGACCCTGGCCGGAACGCCTCTCGACGCCAGTTGGCTGGAGCTGATCAGCCGCTTGAGAGGCTTGCGGACTCTCGACGTGCGAAAGACGAAACTCAGCGCAGCCGATGTTCGGGCTCTTCGGCAAATATTGCCTGACGTGAGAATCAATCACGATCCGCTGACGGCTCTTTGAATGCTGCGGTCATTCTGCGGAGCGTTCTGTCTCGGGAGAGCTCGAAGTCTCGATCTGCTGCAGCAATTGCTCAGCCTTCTGAACGGCGTCGGCGGCTGTGGGGTCGTCTCGGTACAGTTCCAACA
>JAADHY010000049.1:3974-6102 GCA_013151585.1 Planctomycetota bacterium | reverse complement strand
CCTCTGCCCGCCGATCGACAGGGGCTTGCCAACCACGCTCTTGTCGATTCTCGGCGTCCCCCAACCGGACGTCATCTTGGAAAGGTCCAGGGCCGACAACGGGACCGGCTCTTTCGCCCAGCCCGCCACAGGCAGCAACAACCAGGTGGCCAGCATCAATTTCGTCGGCAACCAGCGCAGACCACGCATCGCACTCTCCTCAATCGCATGCATCACGATTCGCCCTTCGCACACCACAACTTCTCCGGTCAGTCTATCGCGGTGCCGCGAGGCCCGCCACAGAACTGCTCCAGTTCGGGCCTCCACCCCCCAAACCGCTTCTCATTGGACCGTGCGGCCAAGGGCAAGCTGCTCAAAACGATGAGGTCGCCGTCCCGGAAGCCCCAGTCGCCGAGCCGGCGCTGCCTCGGCACTGCTTGACATCGGCGGCTGCATCGCGCCTAATTGGCGTCGAATTTGTTGCTCTGCCGAGCACCTGGATGTTGACTTCTTTGTCGTCGCGTTTCGAACGGCGCGTCGTCTGTGACTGCGAACAATTTGGCATGAAGGAACTCTTTGTGGTTTGGCACGTTGCAGATTCAGTCTCCCGTCGCCCGCTTTGTCGTCGGCCGCGGCATCACGACAACAAGGAGAGCTCGGCCAGCCGGCTCATTCGGCCAACGCTCTCCCGCGTGTTCGTCTTGACGGTGGCGATCGCCTTGTCGGTGGGCGGTTGGATCAGTTCGGCCGCGGCTCAATGCGGGGCGCGCGAAGCGGCGATCCGCCCCACCAGCGGTGTGATCAAGCTCTTCGACGGAAAGTCTTTGGATGCGTTCTACACGTGGCTGAAAGACACAAAGTACGAAGACCCGCGGCGGGTGTTCCGAATCACAGACGGCATGATTCACGTCACCGGCGACGGCCTCGGATGCCTGACGACCAAGAAGGAGTACCGCGATTATCACTTGGTGCTGGAGTTCAAGTGGGGCAAACGGACCTGGGGAAAGCGCAAAGACCGAGCCCGCGATTCGGGGCTCTTGATCCACAGCGTCGGAGCGGACGGCGGGTATCATGGCGTCTGGATGCCTTCCTTTGAGGTGCAAATTATTGAAGGAGGCGTAGGCGACTTTATTCTGGTCACGGGGACGGACGAGCACGGCCGGCAGATTCCGATGTCGCTCACGTGCGAAGTCGGCCGAGATCGAGACGGTGAAGTCGTCTGGAAGCGAGGAGGCAAACGGGAGACCTTCGACCTGAAGAACCGGCGACGGATCAATTGGTTCGGCCGTGATCCGGATTGGGCGGACGTGCTTGGCTTTCGCGGGAAAAACGACGTCGATAGCCCGGTCGGCCAGTGGACTCGGCTGGACGTCGTCTGTGACGGCGGACACATCCAGGTTTACGTTAACGGCGTCCTGGTCAATGAAGCTTTCGACGCCCATCCCTCGTACGGGCGACTGCAGCTTCAAAGCGAAATGGCGGAGAACTTTTTCCGGCGATTCGAGCTCTGGCCGCTCGGCCGGGGGCCCAAGCCCGCGCCCGCCGAACCATAACCGAGTGTTGGAATTTCCGGAGCTCGTTCGCGCTGGGCATGGGCCGCTGCTGATCGGCCCACGGCCGGCGGTGACGTCATTTCCGGAGGAGCCGGTTGCGACGGTGACGATGTTGCAACGCTGCCGATATCGAGGGGTTGGTCAAATCCGGAGTGTGTGATGATGAAGACGGTGCTGGTTGTTGTGTGTTGGTTGTTCGCTGGGACTGCGGCGTTCTGCTCGGCTGCGGAAGCGCCGCCGCTGGTGCCGGTCGGAGTCGCAAAA
Source organism: Planctomycetota bacterium (assembly GCA_013151585.1). Taxonomy (GTDB): domain Bacteria; phylum Planctomycetota; class Planctomycetia; order Planctomycetales; family Planctomycetaceae; genus JAADHY01. Next base: position 4,306 of record JAADHY010000049.1, on the reverse strand, counting down.
ATCGACATTACCCCCGACTACGCGATCCGGCTCAGCGGTTACGGAAATCGCAAGGAAGAGTCGCAGGGGGCGGAGCAACACATCTGGGCTAAAGCTCTGGCGATCGGAGCGGACGCGAGGGCTCGCTCGGCCTCCGAAGCTCAAGCCGGTCAAACACACCGAGCCCTGACGCAATCGGAAAAAGTCGCGACCAGCCGCTCCGGCCCGGTCGTGTTGATCACGGTCGAAAACTGCGGCGTTCCCGCACAGATGGTGGACGAAGTGGCTCGACGTCTGAGCCGGCGCGTTGGACTGGCTCGCTCGCGCTTGGCCGTCTGCTCGACGCACACGCA
>JAADHY010000049.1:0-3968 GCA_013151585.1 Planctomycetota bacterium | reverse complement strand
CTCAAGGGCGTTCTGCCGCTCCTATTCGGCAAGCCGATTCCGCCAGAGCACCAAAGGCGAATCGACCGTTACACCCGCCAACTGACGGACTGGTTGGAGCAGGTGGCACTGGCGGCATTGAAGGACCGCCGGCCCGCTCGGCTGGAATGGGCGGTCGGCCGCGTCCCCTTTGCTCACAACCGGCGGCGGCAGGGAGGCCCCGTCGATCACTCCTTGCCGGCCTTGCGTGTGACGACGCCGGACGGCCGATTGCGAGCCGTGTTGGTCCGGTACGCCTGCCATTGCACGACGCTGACCGGCGCCTTCAATCGCATTCACGGCGACTGGGCCGGCGTGGCTCAGGCCGTGATCGAGGAGAAGCATCCGGGAGCTGTCGCGATGGTCGCCATCGGCTGCGGTGCCGACGCGAACCCGCAGCCCCGCGGCGAACTCAAGCAGGCCATCGAGCACGGCCGGGAAATCGCCGCCGAGGTGGAACGTTTGCTGGCGGGCGTGTGGAAACCTGTGCGAGGGCCCGTGGTGACTCGCCGCATCACCGTCCAGTTGCCGTTCGCGCCGCTCCCGTCACGTGAGGAATGGCAACGACGCGCTCAGAGCAAACATTTCGCAACCGCCTATCATGCCAAAGTGTATTTGGCTCGGTTGGATGCCGGTCAAAAGCTGCCCACTCACGTCCCGTACCCGGTCCAAGTTTAAGTTTGGGCGTTTGACAACGATCTGGCGATGGTCTTCTTACCGGGCGAGGTGGTCGTGGATTACCAGGTGCGGCTGGCCGAAATGTTCGATCCGTACCGGCTGTGGGTCAACGCCTACTCCAACGACGTTCCGTGCTACATCCCGTCGCGCCGGATTCTGCGGGAAGGGGGCTACGAGGCCGACTCGTCAATGATCTACTACGACCGACCGACTCGTTTTGCGCCGGAAGTAGAAGACCTTGTCCTCGGCGCCGTCCGCCGACTCATGCCAGCCGCCTTTCGCGCGCATTCTCCGGCCGACAAGGCTCGTTCGCAGAAAACCTCAGCCCGATCGACCGTCTCGCCGCCTCCGCGGCCGTTGGCCTGCCGTTAAACCTTTTCCGGCACCACGAACGGTTCCCGATAGACGCGCGTCAGCAGCTTGTTGGCCTCGGTGTGGTCCGTGAAGCGCTCGGTCGAGGGATCGAACGAGAGCTTCGGGCCCAACCGGTACGTCCGCTGATCCAAATCCAGGTCGAGAAAGTCCTTCAACACGCGGCGAAGCTTCTCGATCGATTCTTGCACGTGCGGATTGTCGGGGAAACCGGCCGGCTTCTGCGTGCCCGGCACCTCGTGTCCCAGTCGGTACGAAATGTTGCCCAGATGGCACAGGGCGGCCGAATAATGCCCCTCCAGAATCTCGGCGTTCAGGTTCTCTTTCTTGCGCGACTTCACACAGTCGATGAAGTTGCGGAAGTGATCGGTTCCGTGGTGCGTGTACTCGACGTCCGGAAGCGGCTCGCCTTTGTCGGAGCCGTTCGGATAGAACTTGCCGCCGACGATTTTTCCCTCTTCCAGGTAGAATTCGTTCGTCACTTTACTCGGAAGCTTCTTGCCCGTGATGGGGCTTTTTCCGCAAAGGCTCATGACCTCGAACACCAGCAGCGTGCCGTCGAAGTCGAAAACGGTCACTTGCATATTGGGCGTTTGTGCCTGGTCCTTGTAGGCGTGGTCGACATCGGTCGTATAACGTCCGCCCATGCTGATGACGCTCTTGGGCAGCGTTTTGCCGACAGCCCAGCGAGCGATGTCCATCTGATGGACGCCCTGGTTGCCGATTTCGCCATTGCCGAAATCCCAGAACCAGTGCCAGTTGTAATGCACGATGTTCTCGTGATAGGGCTGCACGAGAGCCGGTCCGAGCCAGATGTTGAAATCCAATTCCGGCGGCGGGTCCTTGGGCATGGCATAGCCGACGGACCATCGGCCTCGTCCCGGTTTAGACGCATATCCTTTCGAGACCAAGAGCTTGCCGTACTTGCCGCTCCGGACGGCCGCGATCGCTTTCGCCCAGCCCTTCGACGACCGACTTTGCGTGCCGTGTTGCACGATTCGATTGTACTTACGGGCTGCTTCAACGCACTGTCGGCCTTCAAAGGGGTTATGGCTGCACGGCTTCTCGACATAGACGTCTTTGCCGGCCTGACACGCCCATACGGTGATCAGCGAATGCCAATGATTGGTGGTCGCGATCGAGACGGCGTCCAGGTCCGGATCCTCCAGGGCTTTGCGGATGTCCTGGACACACTTCGGCGTGTTGCCCCCCTGCTTTTTCACTTGATCGACCCGCCCCGCGAAAATGCGGCTATCCGGATCGATCAAGTATGTGACGTCCACGTCGTCCATTTTCGCGAACGCGCTGATGTGACTTCCGCCTCGACCGTGGATCCCTGCCACCCCAATTCTCACCCGCTCATTCGCACCGAGAACGCGGCCCGACGCCTTGGTTCCCGAAATCACGAAGCTCGTGGCGATTCCGCTCAGTGCGGCCTGCTTCAGGAATGTGCGACGCGTTTGTCGTGACATGCGTTTGTCCTCCCAAATAGCACTCGCTAAGGCAATTCCTTGCCTCCGATCCCCTTCGGCTGCGGCACAATGACGCCAGCTCTTTCACTCTGACTTCGTATTACACCATACCGTCGTGGGTCAGCGATACACATCAACTCGGCGGATCCTTGCAGGTCGGCCTGTCGTGAAGAGTGATAGAGTTTGCGGGGCGGCCGGTGTCGAACCGGCCCGAAGCCGTCGACCGGGACGCTACAAGCCGATCTGGTAGCGTGCTAACATGAGTCAATAGGAATTCTTCCGAGAAAGCGATGCCTGCGCTGGGATCGGGGAGAACCCGGTATCCGCGGGCCGAGGAAGCGGGAGCAGAAAGAATGACATCCAGATCGATGAGAATTGCTTTGAGAGCTTTGCCGGCGTTGGGCGTTTTGTCTCTGGTGACGGCCGTGCTTGAAACACCCCGGTGTATCCAAGCTGCCGAGCGACCTAACATCGTTTTCATTTTGGCAGACGATTTGGGATACGGCGACCTAGGCTGTTATGGACAAAAGGTCATCCGCACGCCTCACCTGGATCGCATGGCGAAAGAGGGGCTCCGGTTCACCCAACACTACGCCGGCAGTACGGTGTGTGCCCCGAGCCGCTCCTGTCTGATGACCGGGCAACACACCGGCCACACACCGATCCGCGGCAACAAGGAAGTGCAACCGGAGGGCCAGCATCCGTTACCTGCCGACGCCATCACTCTGGCCGAAGTCTTGAAACAGGCTGGCTATGTCACCGGTGCCTTTGGCAAGTGGGGCCTCGGCTACCCGGGGTCCGAGGGCGATCCCACCGTTCAAGGCTTCGATGAATTCTTCGGCTACAACTGCCAGCGGATGGCGCACAATTATTACCCCTACTACTTGTGGCACAACCGAAAAAAGGTGTTTCTCCCGGGCAATGCAGGCCGAAAGACCGAGCAATATGCGCCAGATCTGATCCAAGAGCAGGCGTTGGCTTTCCTTGAGAAGAACAAAGACAGGCCCTTCTTTTTGTACGTGCCGGTGACGTTGCCGCATGCCGAACTGTTTGTTCCGGACGACGAGATCGTCCGCAGCTATCGCGGCCGATTTCCGGAGAAACCCTACAAAGGTGTGGACGATGGTCCGAACTACAAGCGAGGCGGTTACGGCTCGGTGGCTACGCCGCGAGCGAACTTTGCCGCGATGGTCACGCGACTGGACCGCTACGTCGGACAGACTCTCGAGAAGCTGCGCGAACTGGGGCTCGAACGAAACACGCTGGTCTTTTTCAGCAGCGACAACGGTCCTCATTCCGAAGGCGGCGCCAATCCGGCCTACTTCAACAGCAGCGGCGGGTTGCGCGGCCAGAAACGGGACCTTTACGAAGGCGGCATCCGTGTGCCGATGATTGCCCGCTGGCCCGGACGGATCGCGGCTGGCACGG
>JAADHY010000733.1 GCA_013151585.1 Planctomycetota bacterium | reverse complement strand
CACCGCCGCTCGCAAAATCGACCGCATGCGAGGGCCCGTCGTCGAGGCGTGCCTGCGGCTTCGAACTTGGATGGACCCCGAGTATCTCGGCCTGCCACTTCCCGGCCAGCAACAACCGACGCTTCCCGATCACGATCTGGACGCGGACCTGAAGTTCCTTTCCCCGGATCCGATTCTGGTCGATGAAACGCAGACGCAGCGCCGGCGGGTCGAAGCCGACCTGCGCCGGTTGAACGGACTGATCCGCGAGGGACTGCTGCGGCGAGTGGCAGAGCGACTTGGCGTGGATGCATCCGCACTGCAGACAGAGGAGCATTTGCGTGCGGTAGCCGTCGCCTATGTAGCGGATTTGTGTGGCGTTCGCAGTTACCTCTCAGCGGCGGAGATATTGCGAGAAGTCTGCGAAGCCGCTCCGCTGGAACCGCGTTTTCCTCGCCGGCTTTGGCCCGCGCCCAAGCTGCGATGGATGTTCCATCGCTATTGGCGGCAGCACGGCGGCGCAAACCGGGAATCGCGTCTGGCCGCCTGGCGGGCAGTGGCACACAATCACTGGGGCTCGGCCGACGTCTTGGGCGTTTGGTATGGGGCGGGATCGACCGCTCGCAGCGAGGGCGAGAAGCGGCTCGCCGAACTGCTCCGATATCCCGAACGAATCTCCGAGCAACTGGTCACGATGCGAGCCGTGCAGACGTTGGCCATCCTTGATGTGCTTCACTATCGGGAGCACGTCTTTCAGATGGGCAACTACGCCGCCGACGGAGAATCGGCGGAAGACTTGCTTCAATGGGAAGCCGTCCCGGATAACGGCGAGCCGGTTTAACTAACGGGCGAAGGCCAACGGTTTGATGCCGGAGGGTTCCCGTCGTCCCGCTACTCCTGCAGCTCCAGCTCCGCCAGATAGATGGCCGTAATCGTGCGGCCCTTCTCGTCGCGTTCGTGGCTGGAATAGTACGATACGAGAGCTCGTGTCGGACTGAGCTGAACAAAGCCANNNNCCCCGCCGCTGGGCAATTCCGCAAACTCATGCAGCTCGTCGTTGATCAGCCAATAGAGCGACGTGCGGGCCGGGCCAATTGTCTTGCGGCCACCGACCAGGTAGTGTTCGTTCCAACGGGCCAGAAGCGGACCACCAATGTAACGGTCCAGGTCCTTGCGTTCCCATTTCTTGTAGGGTGGCTGGGAGCGACAGACTTGAGCATTCCGCCCACCGCCACTGCGAGCGACGGCCAAGACCGACCCGTCTTCCTCGAACAAGAATGCCGTTTCGTCTCCGAATTTTTCCTGGAACAGTGCTACCTTCCGCCACACCAACCCGTCATCGCTTTCCAGCATGGCCGATTCGACCAGCGGGTCGCGTTCGGCGCGGCTCCGCGTGTGGGCGAACTCGCGTTTTCGCCGTCCGCAGAGGTAGGCCTTGCCGCCGTAGGTCGCCGCCCGCCAGACGTAATGGCCGTACGTGCCTTCGAGCATCTGCGGGCCGCGCCACTGCCGTCCGTCCTCCGACCAGCAAGCGTACCCGAGATGCTCGTTCATGTCGTACCGTTTCGGCGATGACTCACCGCAATACCACGTTCCCGTAATCACAAAGAGCTTGTCGCGAAAAACGAGGAAGTGCGGATCGCGGGTGTCCCGCAGCGGAACGCGAAAGCGATGCACTTGCTCCCATTTCCCCCCATCCGGGCTCGTCAAAACGATGATGGAAGCCGTGGGGTGGACGCCGTGGCCGTCCGGGCAACTTCGGAACGTGAGATAGAGCTGACCTTTGAAGCGGCAGAGATCGGTAAAGGCGTTGTGCTCGCCGTTGTGGAACACACGCCGCACGGAGAGCACACGAACTCGCAGCCCTGGCGTGGGCTCGGCCCCTAGGCCCGATTGGACACCGACGCCGCCGAAGCAGACAGACGCAATCACTGTCAAGAGAAAGCTTGTTCGTTCCCTCACCATCGCCGCCCCTTTCCACTCCGATTCTACGAGATAATCGATGTTAGACTCGGGTTGCCCCCGTTTCGTCTGCGCTCCGGATCGGCCAGTTACGGAGTGTTACCCGCCCTGATCCACGCTTCGTTGATGGCCACGTGCTTCATGCTTTTGCCGCCCGTGACGAAGTAGCTGTAAACCACGTGAATTGTCCCGTCACGGCCCTGGATGACTGCGGGATAATGATAGGAGCCCGTCGGGTGTTTTTCCAAGTGGCGGGTCCACTTCCAAGTTCGTCCCTCGTCGTCCGAAAGCGAGATGGCCAGACTGTTGCGGCCATCCGTCGTGTCGTTGTAGACGAGCACCCAGTGTCCGTTGACCAGGCGGACTCCGTCGAGCCCTGAACCGGGGTTGGGCAAGGCGGTCTCGCCGACTGGTCCCCAGGTCACGCCGTCATCGCTGGATTCCGAGACGCGGATTCGCTGTCGGGGGCCATTTTCGCGCATGTAGGCCACCAGCGTGCCGTCGTTGCGTCGCAAAACCGTTGGCTGGATATTGCCGAAGCCGATCAACGGCTTGCTGGCGTACCATGTGTGACCTTCGTCGTCGCTGATGGCCATGATCGAAATCGAGAACGTATCGGTGTAGAGCGGCAGAAGAATGCGACCGCTCGGCAGAACGGTCGGTTTGCAGCGCGGTTGCCAGCCGAGTCGCTGATAGAGCTTCTCGCCCAACCGCCGGCGGATGCTTTCCACTTCCGCGGCCTCGCGCGGCGTCAAGCTCCGGCCGAGCTGTTTCAGTGCTTCGTCCAGCAGCCGGCGGCCTTCGCCACTGAAGTCCTCCGGTTTCAGCAGGATGATGTCTTGCTGGGTCCAGCGAGGCGGACCGGAACGCTGGTAGTCTGTCGAAACCCGGTAGTTGGTTAAACACGATTCCCATGTGTTGGCGAGAATCGTCGGCCAAAAGAGCCACAACCGCCCTTTCAGATCGATCATCATGCAGGTGTTGCAGTCAGGGAAGCCAGGCCGATCAGCCATGACGAACGGCTTACTCCAGCGGTTGCTCCCGTGTGACCGCCGAGCGCCGTAGACGGCCACATCGTCGGCCGTCCGTTCGCCGGACCCGCGGTACCACGAGACCAACAGATCGCCATTGGGGCATTCGACGATCCCAGGCGCGTGATTGTGCTGCCGATCCAGTGGGAAAATGAGCTCGGCTCGGTACTGCGGCTGTTTCT
>JAADHY010000727.1:4099-5862 GCA_013151585.1 Planctomycetota bacterium | reverse complement strand
GATCCGCGTGCTGACGGTCGCCTGATTGACCGGATCGTGGTAGGACGCGCCTGGGTCGTACAGGTCCAGGACGACGCCCAGGTCGAGGTAAGGAAGAATCGCCGTGAAGGCGCTGTAGAGTTTGTACGGGACGCCCCTCGATCGATCCCCCCAGTACGTCGCCATCGGCAGCGTCGCATACACATCGTGGTAGTTGTGGATGGCCAGACCGATTTGCTTCAGGTGGTTCTTGCATTCCGTCCGGCGTGCTGCTTCGCGAGCCTGTTGAATTGCCGGCAAGAGCAGGGCAATCAGCACGGCCGTGATCGCGATCACGACCAACAGTTCAATGAGCGTGAATCCACGCGAAGCGTTGCGAGCGACCGAAACGTGTGCCATGGTACCAGCCCCTTTCTGAAAAACGCCATTGCGACAGGGTTTGAGGAGCTCCGGACCGTCCGGGGCTACCTCTTCGGGGCCGATGGGGCTGGCTGGAGCAGGAGCTGGCTGCACAGGCCCAATTGTGCGACTGCGTCTCAGTCGCAAATATCCTACGGCGTGCTCCCCCTTCTTGTCAAGCGTGTGGCTCGCGTTTTCCCAATCCGTCCGATGGATTCATGCTGCCAAAGAGCGGGCCGTCAGCGACATCGCGCCCCGGGGGCGAACCGAGTTGGCGGATCGCCCGTTTGGTGGCCCAAGTTCAAAGAGGCAGCCGGAGTCAGGCCGTCGCCACGCCCCGACTAGCGAGCTCGGCCAGCAAAGCGTCTGGATCCTGGCAACTGATCACGTAGATTCGGCCTGTGGAGGTCTTCAGGGTCACCGCCGGTCCGAAGTCAGCCAGGTACGCAACTTGGCGGCCGGGGCCGAGCCGCCATCCCAAGCCGCCGAACCGCAACAAGCTTCCCTGATACCGTTCTGCGTGGACAAGCTCCGTCAGTGGCAGCGTCACGGACCAGTGACTGAACCCGAAGGACAGCCAACCGCGGTCGAGCTCGATGAAGTACCGCATGAAGCAGAACACCGCCCACCATGCGATGAGCATTCCGATGGCTGATGCAGCCAACGCGACGATCGCCCCCGTCGGTACGGGCTTTCCTTTTTGAAGGATCGCGAGAACCGCCCAACCGAGCCCTCCGGTCCCCAACACTGTTCCTACCAGAATCGCCCAAGACCACCACATGGTGCGCTGTTCTCGGTACATGTTGGATCCCTCGTGGCAGGCGTGCTTCAAAAACTCACGACACACGGCCCGACATGATCCTGAGGCATCTGGCCGCAAAGTTAAAGGCAGTTGGTTTCATTGAGCGGCATCCCGTTCTGTCGAAAGGGAATGTCCACACCAATCCGGAACACGTCCTCCGGTGGTTCGCTTCGCCAAATGAGCGAAAGGCGGTCGATGCGACACCGCAGGGGCTGCCAGCGGGCCGTCAGTTCATCCACCAGCCGCTGCCGGGCCTGATGCCCTTCCACTCGGCCGATGCTCAGGTGAGGGCGGAAGCGGCGGGCAGGGGGTTCGGTGTTCCAAACCGCGCGCCACAGAGCATCGTGCAGCGAGACAAGCGGCTCGACCGGCTCGGGAGCCAACCAAAGCGTGTAGCGCTCATGACGATGCCGGAACGTCTCGATGCGGCCCAGTACAAGATCAATCGGCTCGAGCTGGCGACAAATCGGTTCGATTCGGGCCGCAACAGCGGCGAACTGCTCCCGCACCACAAAGGGGTAAATCATCGTGATGTGGGGCATCCAACGGCGCACTTTCGGATCATGCCGCTTGCGAATCTCCT
>JAADHY010000727.1:0-4037 GCA_013151585.1 Planctomycetota bacterium | reverse complement strand
AGGACTGCTGGACATGAGCGGCGGAAGCCTTGATTATCATTCCGGGATCTCGATCTGCTGAAGGCCGACGAATCGCGGAAGCTCATCCGGCGCAATCTCTTGCTCTTCCAGGCAAAGCGGCAGCACCTCTTTCAAGTTCTTTTCGAGCTCATCCAACGTCTCCGCCTGGGTGTGCGCGCCGGCGACTCCAGGCACGATTCCGACGTAGAGCCGGCTTTGCGGGTCCCACTCGACATACGCGGTAACGGTTTTCATTCCATCGCCTCCTCGTGGCCCCGCTGATCGGGTACCAGCCACTCAGACCAGATCGGGCCGGCTTCTGGGGCCTGCTCCGGATTCGCCGCGAGCGCTCTGCCTTCACCCTCATCCAGTTCCAAAGCCGCTTCCAGAGCATCCCGGACATTCCGCATGACTTCTTCCCGCGTCTCGCCCTCAGTCACCAGCTCCGGCAGGGCGGGGCTGGTCACCGTCTACCCGCCTTCCGGCTGGAGGCTGGGAAGCAACGGGACCTCGTACAGGTTGGCCCCTGCGACTCGCGTCGCGGAATTGGCCCCGTCGAACATTCCATCATCTCGCGGCCGCGACAGCTCATCACCTTAACGGCGACTTCATTTCCCGGCTGAACAAAGGCGACTCCGCTCCTTCCGCAACACCCTTCCCGCGTGAGTCCCCACGCCATACCAAGGCCGAAAACCACCCGAAGCCCACTCGCCGCAGCGATGTCTACTGTAACGATGGCAGTCCAGGTTTGGACTGTGCAGACACAGTCGCTTGGCCTCCCCCTGCTGAGGGCGCCAGCGCTCGGACGTCGGACGGCACAGTGGCAAAAGCGGTCACCCTCCTGCAGCTCGCACCACAGCCCGCGCCTGCAACAATACCATCACAAGGATACATACGATGCCGACGAGGTAGCACAAGCCTGACAACAACCTGAGCCAGAGGGCTTCCCTGGCAAGGCGGTCGTAGTCGTCGTCAGCTTCCCGGCCGGCTTGGTTGACTTCCTCAGTCGTGGCGGTAGTCGCGCGCCTGTCCTTCCGAGCCTCGATGGCGTATTCGGCGCGCGTGAACTTCCTCACCTTCTCGGGAGCTCCGGCGTGGTAGGACCAGTGCCCCATCAGCACGAAGAGCGCACCGAAGTAGCCGCAGACCCAAACCGAAGGGAGCTTCGGGCTAGGCAGCGACTGCGCGCGGAGATCTTCGCGGATGCGAGCCAGTGCGTGTCGCAAGTTGCGGGATTGGCCGCGGACCACCTTCATCGCCCGGTCCAGTTCTGTTGCCTGCCGATGTAGACCTACCTCGTCGGCTTGCTGCGCGAGTTCCACTGTGAGTTGACGAAGGTCCTCGACGCCGCAGGCCACGGTCTCGCTTGTCTTGCAGAGCACGACACTTACGCGACGCAACACATCGTCGTACGCGCCGACTGCTGCGCGAACCGCTGGCCAAATGCCCACGACAATGGGAACAAAGACGATGGCAAAAAAAGATGCACGTCCAAGCATGGGCAGCTCGCCGATCCGACGAATGGTTTCCCAAGTTGGAACGCGGCACCATGCGGGGCAGCGAATGAAGAACTTCATCTCGTTTCTCCGCCGAAAGGGCGACCTTGCCAATGCATACACATCTACAAAGCGAATGGGCCGATCACTCGTACAAAGCGAATGGGCCGATCACTCGCCGTCTACAAGGACCGACGACAAAATGGGCTACACGTGCGGACGGCAGCGCGATAGGAGTCCTCGACCAATAATGTTCGCTGCGTGGAGGTTCAAAACGCGGCTTCAATACCGCGCCTTCACGTGAATCACACGCTCAATGACCTCCAGGATGCCAAGCACGTTATCAAATGAGCTCTCCGCGTTGTATTGAATGAACGGACAATAATCCGCCCCGTTTCTCTGGAAGCCGATTGCGCAGGGGGCTTCAAGACGTTCAATTTGCAACAGCAGAGTGTCCTGTGTGGCTTCCTCTCGGTCAGTCAGCCGATACCAGAACTCCGACGCGATGCGGCTGTCAGATTCTTCTCCCGACCATGTGACTCTATCGCAGTTAGCAGCGCACGCTTCGCAGACGTCGAAGATTAGCCGTACCAGGACAGGCTCCAGAATCGCCTCTCTGAGGCGGGGCGGATACTCACATCCCCAGTCCCAAACTTCTTTCAGGAGCTGGTTGGTACACTCCGCTCCCGCTCTCGCGACCAGCAAGAAGATCAGATACGCGAAGGCGCTGATGAACGCATCTGAGCCTGATCCAGCGGCCTCCGCTCGGTGTACAAGAACTGGTGTGTTCAAAAGAGCGAGAGCCAACGACTCTTCGATAACTGAGGGGTTGACAAGCATGCCCCAAGAACGCCGATTGAGGTCCCCATTTGCGGCTTCTGATGCCGTAAGTGCAACCAGAGCGCGCGCATCTATCGAAAGCTCGTGCCGTACCTTCCAAAGAGATGTCAACATAGGCTCGCCGGCAAAAGTCCCGTGATCCCAAAGCTTCGCCTTGATGACCTCGACCTTTCCGCTTGGTGTGAGAGCTTCAACAAAGAGACGCGCTACCGCGTCCGGGTGCTGCGAACAGAGGCGTTCCAGTTCTGGCCGTCCCCAAAGCTTCACTAACGGTCGGTCTCTCTCCTTGTTCCAGTCAGCGACCCAGTCGATGGCGGCGTTCGAGAAAACAGAGTTTGTAGCTATCACGACGACATCAACACGCTCACCACCGCGCCCGACCGTGGCGTTGTTGACTACCTCGGAAAAGTCGCTTTGTGCCAGCGTCTTTTTTCGGCCTCTGGCCTGTACCCACCAACGTTCCTTCCGGAACTCGCCATCGGGCATCGGGACGTTCATAGAAAGCTCAAGGTCTCGCCCTTGGTCGGCGGCACCTTGTCCCTTCCCACCTATCCTCCACGTCAGCTCTTTCGCCCCCATTGAATCCAAGAGCCAGTACAAGAGCTCCTCGAGCTCCTTGCCCTTCAAATGCTCCCATGGAATCTCGGCAGGAACGATAAGCTTTGACATTTGTACGACTACCATAGTTTGAGAAACACCCCGACCCCCAGCGCGAAGGGCACTACGCACACCTTCACGATGAAGTATACGCAAGCATGGACTGAAGCGTGAAGGGACGAAGCTGGTCGTGGTTCAAACATGCTGCACGACGGCAGCAGTTGTAGCCATTCGTCGGTGCGGAAAGCGAAATTTTACTCCGGTTCCAGGCCGAGGCCTTTCAGTTTTTCGATGAGCTGCTTCTTGTGCTGGGATTTGGTCTTCTCGGCCAGTTCGCGTTGCTGGCGGATGATGGCTTTCAGCGTCTCCAAGACTTCCTGGAACGTTTCCAGCTTGTGCATCTCTTGCAGGACCTGCTCCATCCGGGCGATCAGCGCCGTCAGGCGGCGGATGCTCTCATCCAGCGGTTCGCGCAGCGGGCGGCCATTCTCGGTCGCCAGACGCAAGAGCCCCAAAGCCTGATCGACGGCGGGGTAGAGGTCGGAGTTGATCCGCTGAAGCGGAGCGATGATCCGCTCGTCCAGCCGCTCGAGCATCTGCGACGTCTGCACGGCGTTATTGACCACCTCGTCGCGGATGTCACGAAAGGCCAGCTCGATCTCGGCCGATTCATTGGCGTCCTTGCGGACCGTCTGCAGAGCTCGGTCTGTGGTCGTACTGACGGCAGAACGCTCGTCCGGCGAATCGGCCGCGCGGGAAGAGCCGCTCCGGCCAGAGCCGTCGGGCCGGCTGGCAGGCGTTTGCAGCCGGGCGGCGTGACGCTCCAGCGTCTCGCGCACTTGCTTCATTTCGGTAAGGGCCTGTTCGAACCGCTGGCGCAGATTCAACTCGCGCTGGTAGAGGATCGAGAGCAGCTCTTCCGTGCTGACGATTCGGAACGCGTACTTTTCCCCGTGGCTCGTGTGCGGACCGTTCAGGGTGTCACCGTCTTTGGCGATGACCGTTAGTGTGAGTTTCTGACCGACCGAAAGATCGAGCGGCGCGACGGGAAACTTCTCCACGCCCGCTGAGCCGTTCGAGACGCCGCCAAGACGGAATTCACGC
>JAADHY010000145.1 GCA_013151585.1 Planctomycetota bacterium | reverse complement strand
GATCGGGGTTTGTGCGTATCTGGGCCGACTACAACACGCTCGCTGCGCCGGCCTTTTATGTCGAAGAACAGTCCGACCGGGCCTACGTGCCCGACTGTCTGTTCAAGCATCGGTCGTGGATCGACAACCGCCGCCTTCGGCCTCCTCGCGGCTTCCGGGATGTACGGGCTCTGGGCCCCTCTTCGAAAACTCCGCGCGACCAAAGTTCGCCCGCATCGCCGGCGCCGCTCGGTCCTGGCACCTCGCCGTCTGACCGTCCCGAACAGGACCGGTTGCCGCCCCTACCCGCTCCGCCGGCCCCACCGCCAGCCGACGAGGAATCACTCGGTCCGTCCGAAAGCGATGCCGTCCCGGAGCCGTTGCCATTACCATCCGACGCCCCACCGTCGTCACACGAGCAAAAGCCGCAGACGCCGTGGCCACCCGAGGTAACGCCGTCCGACGTGTCGCCATCACCGCCGGCCCTGTTTCCGGCCCCGGGCACGCCGCCACTCGGTCCGACTGCTCGCCAACAACGGGCCGTCCAGAGAAGCCATTTTGAACGACCAGTTCTGTTGCCGAACGGACCCGCCTCCTCACCCGCGGATGACTTCATGGCTCCATCGCGCCAACCCGTTGCTCCACCGTATCGGCGCCCCTTCGGCGCCTGGCTGTTTGCCGAGCCGTCTGGGACGTAGAGGTCCACCCGCTGGATTCCCGTTGTTCAATCTTGTATCCTCGCGCGGCTGGCTGTCCGTATGTTTGAGGGCGAACATGCCCCGATTTGTATGTCGGTCGGCCGAGATAATGCGCACCATGCCTGATCTTCATTCAGAACGTGAGCGACTGTTTGAATACCTGGCGCAGTTCGTCACGGAGCGACGGCGACACTTGTTCGAAGATCGCGTACAGCATCGCACCCGGCACGTGACCGTAGTCTTGGAGGACATCTACCAAAGCCACAACGCGAGTGCTTGTTTGCGGAGCTGTGATTGTTTCGGCGTGCAGGATGTGCACATCATTGAGAATCGCTACACCTTCTCGCCGAATCGCGACATCGTGTTGGGGGCGATGCAGTGGCTGACGGTGACGAAGTACAACCAGCGCGAGCACAACACGCGGGAATGCTACCAGGTATTGCGAGACCGCGGTTACCGCATCGTCGCCACGTCGCCCCATGCCGCGGATTGCACGCTGGAGCAGTATGACTTCCGTCAGAAAACCGCGTTGGTCTTCGGCACAGAGCTGGAAGGGATCTCGGAGGTCGCTCGCCGGGAGGCGGATGAGATTCTGTGTATTCCCCTGTACGGCTTCACGGAGAGCCTGAACATATCGGTGGCCGTTGCCGTCTGCCTGCATCACCTCACGTGGAAACTCCGCAATAGCGACGTGCCTTGGCCGCTCTCGGACGAGGAAAAGCTCACGATCAAATTGGACTGGGTTCGGCGATCGTTGGGCAAGCGGCGAGAAGCGCTGGAGCGACAGTTTTTCGAGCAGCAGCGACGCTGAAAAAAGAGCCGAGGATTCAACGGCTAGCGAGTAGCCGCCGTAAGCAGCGGATATGTTCTGGAGTCGTCCCGCAGCAGCCGCCGATCAGTTTCACCCCAACTTGCAGCCATTGAGCGGCATACTCGGCGTATCGCTCCGGTCGGACCGCGTCCGTTTCGGTCCAGCCGTGCTCGGGATCGTAGACACCCACGTTCGCATATGCGCCGAGGGGTCGATCGGCGGCGGCTCGACGCAGCTCGCGTAGCGGATCAAGCAATTCCGGAGCAGGTCCGCAGTTGATTAGGACCGCGAGCGGCCGGAGAGGCAGCACCGCACGAACCGCGTCCGTCACCGTCTCGCCCGAAAGCAATCGTCCGTTGCGTCCGCAGACGAAGCTGACCAGTGTCGGCAGGCTCGTCTCCGCAGCGGACGGCCGCGACCGCCTCGCGGGTCGTGTTCTGCGTTTCCACCAGAATGCCGTCAACGCCGGCCGCGGCCAGATGCGCGGCCATCGCAGCGTGCTCGCGAGCTAGGACCTCGTCGTCCGGAACAAGATGGGGAGAATAGCAGTCTTCCAGCGGCGCCTGCGAACCGACGACAAAGGCGAATCCCGCTGCCGCTTCGCGAGCGATCTGAACCGCACGGGCCGTGAGCTCTGCTGCTCGATCCGCCAGTCCGGCTCGACCCAGGCTGCGAGCGTGCGTGCGAAACGTGTTGGCAGTGATGATTTCCGCGCCCGCTTCGACGTAATCGGCATGAATCTGCCGAAGCACTTCGGGGGCGTCTAGCAGCGCGCGAGCCGACCACAGGGGCAGCGAAATGTCTACTCCTCGCCGATCCAGCTCCGTGCCGGTCGCTCCGTCCAGAAGGACCGGTTCCGGTCGCATCAAACGCTGGGCAAGACTGGTCGCCATTTCGATCCTTTCCGCTTCGCGGAGCGAACGTGGCCGTCTTAGGTGGCCCGGTGACAACGCCGCCTCACCGTGGACCCTCTTCCCCACCGCTGCGCCACTGAGGAACTTCAGGCTGCGGATTGCGTTGTCTTTGTGTTCGAGTCATTTCGTCGGTTTTCCATCGGATATCTCTTGAGAAACGCAAATTGCGCTTTGCGGCCTTGCGTTCCGAACGGGCGGTGCGGTTTGTCATTGCCTTGAGGCCCCATCCGAAGGGCATTAACCTGCGATGTCCGGCCAGGGGCCCGAAGCTTCGATATCGAGGGGTCCTTCTGCACCGACATCCGTCAACAAGAGACGCGGAGCGACTCGTGGGACAGCTTCTGATTCTCGCCCTGGTCTTTTTCGTGATCTCCACCGTCTTTTCGATGCTCGGATTGGGCGGCGGCATCCTATACGTCCCTATTCTGCTCTTCGCGGGGTTCACCATCAAGCAGGCGCCGGCCATCAGTTTGATCCTGATCGTTGCCACCTCGGCCGCTGCCCTGTCAACCTATTGGCGCAATCAGAAAGTCGATTGGAAGCTGGCGTTGGTGATCGACCCACCCACCGACGTGATGGCGTTCGTAGGCGGTTATTTCAGCGCGTGGGTGCCCGAACGGCTGCTGCAAGCGCTGCTGGCTGGCGTGCTGACCGTTGCGGGCATTCTGATGCTCACCCAGCGTCTGGATCTGGCGGGTCGAGTGGCCGCGATCCGCACGCGCTTGCGGTGGCATCGGCAGTTTCGCGATGTGCAGTACACCGTCCACTTGCCGTTGGTGCTGACGGCCACCGCGCTGATCGGCTTGCTCTCAGGCATGATCGGCATCACCGGCGGGATCATCAAGCTGCCGATCATGGTGTTGCTGTGTGGCGTGCCGATGGACATTGCTGTGGCGACATCGACGGTGATGGTGGCGGTGACGGCCGGCTCGGGATTGATCGGCCACGCTCTTCACGGAGCGGTCCAGTGGCGGACTGGTTTGACGCTCGCCCTGGCCGCGTTAGCGGGCGGTCTCCTCGGCAGCCACATTTCGATCTCGACGGACAAACGACGGCTGAAGCGAGGCTTCGGCGTGGTGGTCTTGCTGGTGGCGGTGCGGCTGCTGCTCCAGTTGCGATCGTGATTGTCTCCGACTTGTCGGACTGCGGAATAGGGCCGGTTTGATTTTCGAACGCCGGCCCGTCACTGGAGCGGACCGCTGCGTTTCCCCTTGTTGTCGGCCTCACGGCGCGATTCCGCCAACGCGAGGATGGCCTGCCTCAACTGGTCGGCAATTTGAACGGCCGCCTGTTTGCCGCGTTCCCGGTCGGAGAAGACGAGTGGGCGGCCAAACGTAACGCGCACTTTCTTGGGACGAGGCAGCCAGGCCCCTTTGGGCCACGCGTCATGCGTTCCGGCCAGATAGCAAGGCACCGCCGGATGGGGAGTGCCGGCCAGAAGCAGCCCGATTCCCGGTTTGAACGGCCCGATTTCGCCGGCCGCGCTGCGCGTGCCCTCGGGAAACAGGACGAGCACGTTATCGCTCTGGGCCAGCAGGTCGTGGCACAAAGTGAGACTGCGGCGAATCGACCGACGGCGGTCGAACGGCAAGGCGTTTATGACAATCGCGGCCAAAGCCAGTCGCGGCAGACTGACGAAGAAATAGTCCTTCGCCGCTGCGGGAAAGACACGGTGGACCTTTCCGATCGGGAGAGCTGAGACGATGGACAGCGCATCGAGGTGGCTGGCGTGGTTCGCCGCGATGACAAACGAACCGGATGGCGGCAGATTCTCAGCCCCGACCACCGTCAGCCGATGATAAAGCCGCAGCCAAAGGCGAATCAGAGCTGCCGCGCCCAAACGAAGTCCGAAGACGAACATTTCGGGACGCCGCGGAAATTTTCGTAGCCGCTCGATGGGCGTCTGGTCCAGATCGTCGGCTGTGTCGTACTGCCAAGGCTCCATGCGTCAATACAACCCGTGAAACCAGCGGACCATGTGAAAGAACAGCGGCACCACGTAGATCAGGCTGTCGATTCGATCCAGGAGCCCGCCGTGTCCGGGGATCAAAGCGCCCATGTCCTTAATCCCAAGGTCCCGTTTGATCACGCTCATAGAGAGGTCTCCCAACTGGCCACCCACTCCGACGATCAGCCCGGACAGCGTCAGCTCCAGCGGTCCGAAGTGAGGGAAAGAAAACCAAAGCAGCCAGGGCACGATGCATGAGACGGCCAAGGCTCCCACCGAACCTTCCCAAGTCTTTTTCGGGCTGATGTTGCTCCGGAGCGGATGGCGCCCGAAGATTCTCCCGCAGGTGTAGGCAGCCACATCGTTCAGTTCCACGGCGAAAACCAGGTACATCAGGTATCCATAAGCATACTTCGAGTTGGCCAGGAACCCCAAATGGCCGAACATCCAACCAATGTACAAAAAGCCGGAAATGGCTAGGGCTACCGTTTGAAGCTGGCCCTGCGCACGGTTCCGAACAATGGGAATCAGCAGGATCGCCGCAACGACGTAGGCCGGCAGAACCATGAACAGTCCGTACCAGCCAGGCTCACCGGTACGTGGATCAGGAACCAATGACGCCCCATTGACCGCCAAAATGCCGAGGTAGACCGCACCAGTCACCACCCAGTCGTCATAGAGTCCCGTGGCCCGCGCGAATTCTTTGAAGGCGAAGATCGCCACGAGCGTGAAAAAGGCGATCGTGGCCGAGCGTCCCAGAAACAGCACAGCGAACACAAGCGGAATAATGACGAGCCATCCGCGGTAGGCTTTCCAGGCGTGGTCGACTTTTTTTCGGAACAGGTATCGCGCGACCCCGATCGTGGCCGCTCCGACCCCCAGTACGCCGACGGCCAGTGCGACGTAAATGCGGAAGACGGGGCTTTCCAGGGCGGCACTGGGGGACACAACTTACTCCTCCCCACCGGGCAACTGCGTCCGAGGGTCGGACGGTTCCTGCTCCTGCAGCGCCCGCAGCGTATGGGCCAGTCGAACAACGATGGTTTGCACGCATCCGAGCACGATCACGGCGTGTGTCCAGTCGAGTACAGTCAAGCCGGCGAAACGAATCGGACCGCCTCTGCTCCACAGCAGCCCCAGAGTGATCCACGCCCCGACGGCCAAAGCCACCATGCGCCACGGCTTGGACATCAAACCGCTGAAGTCGCGGCCAACTCCAAGAGCCTGAGCCAGTACGCCGACGTAAGCGACGATCAAAGCGAAAATCGCCGCCCAATAGCCTCCCAAGGGATGACACAACCCGCTGTGAGCGACGCCGACGAAGATGATAACATCCGAGAAGCGATCGGGCACTTCATTCAGCACCTCGCCGCGTAAGCTGGCCTTTCCCGACTCCAAGGCCACCATCCCATCCAGCATATTGCACCAAAGCCGCAAGAAG
>JAADHY010000614.1 GCA_013151585.1 Planctomycetota bacterium | reverse complement strand
CCCCAAGAAAGCGCGAACATTGTTCGCGCTTTCAAACCGATGAGTGTCTAAGTTGTGCGGCTCGGGATGCAGGACGGGCTTTCGAGCCTGTCAGAAAAGCGACGGACAGGAATGTCCATCCCCAAAAACGGGTACGCTATTCTCTGACGCCTCCGAAACTACAACAAGGCGGGGATCTCGCGAATAAGCTCGGTGGAGTACTCGACCAATTGAGCTGTCAACCAGGGCAGGAAGTAGAGGGCCGCCAGCAGCATCGCAATGATCTTGGGCACGAAGGTGATCGTCTGGTCTTGGACTTGCGTCACGGCTTGCAAGATGCTGATCACCAGCCCGACGACCACGGCCGTGATCAGCACGGGAGCGGCGATGATCAGAGTGAGCATCACGGCGGCTCGACCTAGTTCCACGGCTTGGTCGATACTCATGGTTTTGCCTCATTTCTTGCGGTCCGGCGGGCCGACAGGAAGCCCGGACGACATGGCCTCGTGTCAGCCCACGGCCGCGCGCACGCTTTCCAAAAGCATTCCGACTGTCAAGAACCATCCATCGATCAGAACGAACAACAACAGTTTGAAGGGCAGCGAGATCAGCACGGGCGGCAGCATCATCATGCCCATGCTGACCAGCACGGACGAGATGACCATATCAATGATCAGGAAGGGCAGGTAAAGCTGGAATCCGATGATGAAAGCCGTCTTCAGTTCGCTGAGCATGTAGGCCGGCAAAAGGACGCTCAGGGGAACGTCGTCGTACGTCATTTCTTGATCGACATCCAAGTCAGGATTCTGGTAAGCCATCAGCATCCAAACGCCGTCGAAATTGTCGGTGCGTTCGATCTGGTCGAGCATGAAGCGCCGGATCGGCCGGAGCGTGTCTTGAAAAGCCGCTTGCAAAGTTGGTGTCGACTCGCCGGGGGCGGGTTGCGTGTAGGGACGGATGCCGTGCTCGTACGCCTCATGCCAGACCGGCGCCATCACGGCAAAGGTCAAGAACAACGACAGCGAGATGAGCACTTGATTGGGAGGCAGTTGCTGTGTGCCCAAAGCTTGTCGGAGCAGTCCAAAAACGATGACGAACCGGATGAAGCATGTCGTCATGATAAGGATGGACGGCGCCAGGCTGAGCACTGTCAGCAACAGCAGAATCTTCAACGTCGAGGTCAGGCCGGCGGGCGAAAGCATGCGGTCGGCGTCGAGCCAGTCCGTGAAGTTCGCCGCTGCGTCGGTCGGTGCAGCCTCGTTCGGCTCACCGGCCGCGTCCCCGGGCGGCTGCTCCTGGTGTCCGACCTCCAGAGAACGATTCGGTGTCGCTTGCTGGGCGCGAGCGACGTCGGCGACCAGCCAGAGGCTCAAAACGCAAAATCCCACGAGCCAGAGAGCCGAACATCGACCGGACCGGCCGGCCTTCAAGCCAGTGCCGGTTCCCTCCGCACAGTCTCCGCGCTGTCCCCGGCCAGCCGATCGACCGGGCCGCGCGAGGCAACGGAGTCGCTCGAAATTCAATCCGGCGAATTGGAGCATGAGGGTCTTCGGCCTTCACTAGGCGCGCAACGCGCGCTCATGTTTGTGTGTCCCGAAGGAGCGTCGTCACTCGGCGTTGTGCTGCAAGCGGAACGCTTGCTTTCCATGAGGCAAACATTCGATTGGAATTGGGAATCGTCGATTGGATCAAAAACGAGCCCATCCTGGAAAGGGACGGGAGGAAATTCGGAACGAACCACGTTCTCCTGCGACATGAAAGGCCCATGCCGCGAGCAGGGCTGCTGGTTTTGGTGACGTGACTGAATTGTTGCTGTCGAAAGGGCTGGTTTTCTTATGAGGTCAGGGGATGGGACACCGACTCCGACCGGTTCGCCACCGCGACCGCCTCGAAAGAGACGTCATCCGGCCCCCTCGAAGGAGCGGAACCGAAGGGCGGTCGTGGACCGACATGAGCGGCCGGCGGCTCGCCGGACTTCACTGACGGGGCCGAGCCGGCGGCTCGGCCGGCCCCCGGGGAGTACTTCTCGAATAGTGTTCGAAACGTCTGCAAGACGGTCGTCTGTTGTCCTTTATGACGACAAATGCCGGACAAGAAGTCCACTTCGATCGGATCGGTGATCTCCGCCAACGTGCGGACTTCTCCGGGAGAGACGCCCAAGACCAAGATGCGCGATCCACAGCGGACCAAGTGAATCGCTTGTTGACGGTCGATCGCCCGCTTACCGAGCAATTCAATGGCCTCATCGGGCAGTCCCGCCACAGAGGTCGGGCCGTGTTTTTTCAAGAGCTTCGCGACCAGCAGGATCAGACCTATCACAAAGGCCAGCGCCGTTACGGTTTTCCACGGAGAAGAGACGCCGGTCCGGGATGCCTGCCGACTACCCGTCTCTTCACGGCCCGATGTCGACGAACCGAACGCTTCCGCCGAGAAACTAGGATGGGGCAGCCTCTTGCCCTCACGTCGGCCCACCTCCTTTGTCTCGTCTTCCCCGGAAGCATTTTCCAGCCGGGATGGTGAACTGGCGGCGGACGAGATGATGGAGAGTTCGGAGTCGCTCCACGGGGACGACGGCAACGCACCGGTGGCTTCGTAAGGGCGAGGAAGACCCTGGGGCGGGGACGTCTGATGTGCCGGGAGAGGCGGTGAGCTCTGCTGGTCCGCACGAAATGCCGCGGCCGACTCTCCGGCGGCGACTGGCTGGGCCGGCGGCTGAGAATACGACATTCGGCCCATGCCGCCGACGGCAAAACTCACAACGGCCAAGCAGAGGCACCGATGCATGAAACGGATCATGGACAAGTATCCGAGTGAAATACCCGCCCCCCTTTTTTCGTGCTGTTTGTTAAGTGACTCTCGCCCTGCGAACGCCTTTGAAGCGGGATCGTTGCTCGCGCTGTTCGGCGGACGCAAGGACGCAATCCGCCCCCTCCGAGCCGGCGCTTTATTGGCGGCCCAACAGAGGGTGACCTCACGGGCAGGCCGCCTTCGGAGCGATCCGCGACTCGGACTGCAGCCAACGGCCGCCTTCAATTGTCGAGCGAGCGCGGACGCTCTCGCCACGTGAAACCGTCACACAAGGTCGTTCCCCGAGGCCACACGCGGGATGCCAACGAAGACGTCGGCCACTTTCAGTTGTCAGGCATCACGAAGTCGTCGGAGCGACCGGCCGGCCGTGGGGGCCAGTTTGTAGTCGCGGCTACATTTCCGGGCTCAGGATCTCCGCAACGCGTACGCAAAAGTTGTCGTTGAGGACCAAAACTTCGCCCCGTGCGATCAGCCGGCCGTTGACGACGATGTCGACCGGGTCGCCGGCCAGCTTATCGAGCGGAACGACCGAGCCTTCTTTTAGCTTCAAGACTTCCTCGATCAGCAGTTCGGTTCGTCCGAGCTCGATACACAAGTCCAACTCAACATCTTTGATTGCATCGACGTCGAACTCGGTTTCGTCCTCGCCGGGCGAGTTATCGAATTCCTGGAATTCATAGGGGGCCGCCTGATCGACGGGATCGCCCGCCCCAGCCGCTCCCTGTAAATCGGAGGCGATCGCCGCTTGCAAGTCGGCTTCGGCTTGGTTCAGCAATTGTTCGGCCACATCCGGACCGCGGATGTCGTCCTGGCTGGTTGGCGTCGGTGACGCTTCTTGGGGCGAGAGCGACTCGGATGCGCCGCCATTTGCAGTCACCTCGGACGGATCTGACGATGCCCGAGACGGCGTGCCGGCGTCGAGCGATCCCGTTTCGTCCGAGTTCAGCAACCCCTCAATCTCATCGGGATTCAGCAAATCATCGTTTTCGTCGGCCACGGTTCTCTCGCTCCTTCGGGGACAGCGGACCTCCCATCGCTCCGGAAAGTCGGAACGACGGCACGCCGCGAAACGTTCTACTGTTCGATGGTTTTGAAATCGCTGATCACCGCCTCAACGACGTAACTCCTGCGCAACACTTTGTTAATCTTCTCGCGGATGAGGCGGCGAAAAGTACTCAAGCTCGGATCGTTCAAGTCTTCCAGGGTCGCGCGGCGAGCCACCTCAACGACTGCCTGTCGAACTCGCGCCTTGTGGGTCTTATTCGCGGCGTCGTCGAATTCGATTTCCTGACCTTTGGCCACGACAGCAGTCAATTTGAACGAGATGTGCACGACCACATCCGCTGCGGCTCGCGTGTTGGTCACGTTGAAAGTGTCAATCTCCACCTCAGCGAACTCTTCCTGTTCTTCGCCGTCGTCCGCGG
Source organism: Planctomycetota bacterium (assembly GCA_013151585.1). Lineage (GTDB taxonomy): Bacteria > Planctomycetota > Planctomycetia > Planctomycetales > Planctomycetaceae > JAADHY01. The sequence goes on along the minus strand of JAADHY010000614.1, from coordinate 8,922 downwards.
CCGCGACCGGCCCGCCGGCGCCGTTTCCTTTGCCTTCGGGCTGGGCCTGCGCCGGCCCGATCCCGAGAAAATAGAAAACAGCCGCTTCGGCGATCATGACGAACGCTACCAAACCGGCGATCAGGATCAGATTCTTGCTACCGGTCGACTTCGGGGCCGGTTCCGGTTGGGGAGTCTCGGGAGCCGAGACTTCCGGCGCTTGCTCTTGGACATCCGATGCCATGGAGGCTTTCCTTCCTGGAACGAGCTGGACGAGAACGTCGCAAGCAAGTCTGCTGCTCTGTCACAGAAGAAAGGTTGGATTACGGTGCGGCCGCCCGCGGCAGGCGACATGCCCGCACGGTGCGTGCACTCTTGCAGGACGGAGTGCCACTTCGCCCTACTTCCTACTTTGATTGAGGCGGGAAGGCCGCCTTAGGTGCCTTGTCCTCCCGTCCCGAGGCGGTGGGCGGACAAGTCACTCCGGGAGGAGGCTTCGTCGCAACAGGTCGCGTTCGCCGACCGTGGTGAAAGTGATCAGACAAGTATGAGGAAGTTGGCGGACGCAGGCGTCACGGCAGCGACTCGACCGCACCGCCGGAGAGTTGCGACGCGGATATATACGAATCTATCACGAATACGTCAACCCGACGATTCTGATTCTGCATATCTTTCCTCTTGGTCAGCATCCACGGTTCGGAAGCTCCGACGGCGCTCACGTAAATGCGTTTTGGGTCGATCCCTTTTTGGATGAAGTAGCGGGCCACGTTACGAGCCCGAGCGAAGGAGAGATCGGTCGGGTCCCGGTATGGGGAATCAGCCGGAAGCGCTTCGGGTGTTGCATGGCCTCGGATGATGAGCCGATTGGGTTTGTTGGCCACAACTCTTGCAATGATATCCAGTTGCGCCTTGAGTTCCCGGCTGAGCGTCGCATCGAAGCGGCGAAAGACGGCCGGTCCGCCCAGCGTGACGATGGTGCCGTGATGAATGCGCCGGACGGTGGTGTTCTTGCCGCCGGGGCCGCGAGCCCGTCGACTGCTTCGCTTCACCCCGCCTTCCGACCGCCGCCCATCCGACCGCAATTACTCTCGCGCGCTGTTGCTTTGCAGGGACCGGCCGAAAATGCCCGCCAGTCCCGCACCGGGACCGAAACGCTGGCGGATGGCGTCCATCATGGCGCGGTTGCGTCCGTCCTCCTTCAGCTCGCTCATCGACACGAGCATGATGAAGAAGGTGAGCAGCAACGACATCATGTCGCCGTATGTGACGACCCATTCCGGGACGCCCGTCCCCCCTTCTTCGTCCGGTGACGACATGGAACCGCCTTACTCGAATGCGAACCCCTTGCCGGGTCAAGCCGCCTTGGCCTCTTCTTGCCGTTCCGACACAGGCAGACAGATCTTCAACTTTTGCTCCAAAACCCGTGGATTGTCGCCTTCTTGGATGGAAAGCAGCCCTCGAAGGATGATCTCCCGCACCTCCATTTCCCGTTTGCTGTAAAACGCCAGCTTGTCGGCGAAGGGCAGAAACAGCAGGTTGGACACCACGGCTCCGTACAGCGTCGTGATCAAAGCCACGGCCATGCCGGGACCAATGGCTTCGGGGTCATCCATGTTGCCCAGCATGATGATCAAGCCCATAAGAGTGCCGATCATGCCGAACGCGGGAGCGTACCGGCCGAGCGTCGCCATAAGCGACTGGCCAGTCTTATGACGCTGCGCGACCGCCTCCATCTCGCTTCGCAGAATCTTTTCCATCAATTCCGCGTCGGTCCCATCGACGGCCATTTGGATGCCCAAGAGCAAGAAGGGGTCCTCAATTTCTTGAGTCTTGTTCTCCAGGGCCAGCACCCCGTCGCGCCGGGCGATTTCCGCGCATTCCACCAATTGAGCGATCACCGGGCGAAGGTCCTGCGTGTTCGGCATGAGGACCTTTCTGAGCACCCTTGGGAATTGCAGCAGGGTCTTCAGAGGGAAGGCGATGCAACTGGCCGCGATCGCACCGCCGATCACGACGGCCATGGACGGATAGTCGATGAACGCCCCGAAGCTCGCCCCCGGCGCGATCATGATTGACAGAACCAGCAAGCTGGTCCCCATTGCCAAGCCGCCAACCGTCGCCTTGTCCATACCGAAACGTGTCTCCCCTGCTGCTGCGGTCAGGCCCGATTGAGCGGCCCCCTTCTCCCTTCGCTTGTTCCCCAAAGGGCGTTGACAGCGATGAGAGGCCACTCCTCCCGGCGGAGACCCGCCCACGCATGCAGACCGCCTACCGCGACCGCTGCTCTTCAGCTATTGGATCGACGCCAATGCTCGAACGGCTCGCCGATAAGCGAGAGTGCGTTTAACCACTTCTTCCACGGACTCCCGAACAATAAACCGCTCATCGGTCGTTAACGTGATATACGTGTCGGGACGGCTCTCAATGAACCGGATCAGCTCGGCGTTGACCACGAATTCTTCTCCGTTCAGTCGGCTGAGCTTGATCATGCCCTCGGCCTCCGAGAAAAACCGGTCTTAATCACGGAGCTGCGCCCTTCACGCCGACCGCGGCGGTCGCTAACGGCCCAGCAGTAGCAGTTCGTCGACAAGCTGCTGGACGGCGCTGATGATCCGAGCGTTGCCTCGATAGTTGGTCGCGGCCACGATCAGATCCACCAGGCTCCGGCCAATATCGGCGTTCGACAGTTCGATCGAACCGCCCAGGATCGTTCCGTAGCTGAAGCTTCCCGGCGTCCCTAACTCGGCCTTGCCCGAGCTGACGCCCTCGACGTAGGTGTCCTCGCCGTTTTCCAGAAGACCTTGGGGATTCTTGAACCGAGCCAGCACGATTTGTCCCAACGGGCGGTTTTCCCCGTTGTTGAACGCTCCGTTGATGATTCCTTTTTCGTCAATTCCAAAACTGACCAGCGTACCTGGCGGGAAGCCGTCCTGGTCCGAGGTCAGCGAGCTGCCCTCTTCGGGCGAAATCGACTTCAGGCTGGAAAAGTCGATCGTGACCGACATCGGCGAAAAGGCATTCGTGTCATCCCGTTGCATGATGACCGTCTGCTTCTCATCGGACTCCAGGACGTTCCCGTTCGAATCGAACTGAATCGTTCCGGTCGCGATCGCCGTCGACACACGGCTGTCCCCGACGCTTTCGATGTAGTAGCGTGCTTTTGTGGGAACCTTTGCCTCAAGGACAACCGTGACTCGTAGGTCGATGGCCTCCCCCAGTGAGTCGTAGATCACCAGGTCGGTCGTCGCACTCTCCCCGGTCGCCATCTGAAGTTTGTTCCCGAAATCCAGGTCGACCGCAGAGGAATTGCTCGTGAGTCGCCCCATGTCCATGTCGTCGATCGCGTTGGCCGTGCCGGTGTTGCCCAAAACCTGAATCTCTCCGGAGGACGTCACCGTGACTCCCGGCGGCACCCCCTGCCCGGCATCATTGGGCACACCGCTGGTGTGAATGCCTAGCGCATACTGGAGCAGATTCAGCAGGTCTTGAACCGTTGTGGTGTTCGAGACTTTACCGCTTGAGATCGGATTGCCGTTGTCCGTCGGCAACAGGAAAGGATCCAATTCCCGTCCGCCTTTTTTGGGGGTGAATGCCAACACTTCCCCTACGGTAAAGAGAGCGTCTCCGGCACTGTTCCGAACATCCTTCAACAACGTGCTTGCGGTGATCGGGGAGCCGGTCGTGTCTTGAAGGGCCTCACTCTTGAATAAAGTGCCTTGCGTGCCCAGTTCCGCCACGCTTGTGGAAAGCAACGACCCCCCGATGCTTACGGTCTGCGTCCGTTGGGCGACAATCCCGCTCCCGATCGGGATAACCAGGTCCGTCAGCGTGGCCGATTCCACGATGTTGTAGTTGGCGTCGACGCCGTACCCTTGCACGCGCAAGCCCTGGGCGTTGACCAACTTGTTTTCTTTGTCGAGCGTGAAGCTACCGTTTCGCGTGTAGCGAGGCCCAGTCGGACCGTTCAGAATGAAAAAGCCCTCGCCCTGAATCGCCAGATCGGAATCATTGTTCGTGGTGGTGATTCCGCCCTGGGAGAAATCTTTGCGGATGGCCGCCACCGCTGCCCCCAGGCCGATCTGCTGCGGGTTGGTTCCGCCGTTTTCCGCCGTGGGAGCCGATCCGATCGTGAGGGTCTGAGACAACTGGCTCTTGAAGAGAACCGTCGAGGCTTTGAACCCAACGGTGCCCGCGTTCGCGATGTTGTTGCCCAAAACGCTGATCGCTGTTTCGTTCAGCGTGAGGCCGTTCAGCGAAGTGTTCAGCGCACCGTTCAGACCACCTGCCATGAGTAATCCCCCCTTCTTAACCCACTGCGGCTTGCGGCCGCAACCAAAGTCGCCTTTCGCTCCGCGAACGAAGCGGGCTTTCGCAGAGCGAAAGTCGACCGTAAAGACACACGCACCCTGCGCGCATCCGGAAGCATCAAGACGCTGAAACTCGCCTCGAATTCCTTCGAAATCGATGCCGGCCCGAAAACACCCAACGCGCACTTCACCCGCGCCGGGCGGACGGTTTCGAGCGCACACACCGCGCAGCGTCGTCCTTACTCAAGACTCCTGTAATTGTTCTATCGGTCAGATTGCGCAGAATCGTTACTTTTTGTGTCGGCGTAATCGTTCACGGGACGAAGATCCCGGGGCGATCGGCGACGGGAGTCACGGGGGCGCCGGAAGAGCTGCCGGGCTCGGTCGGGCGGCTGTTTTCCTGGGAGACGATGGTCGCACAAAGGCTGGAATGCTGCATGACCGCGGCTGGTTAGCGGCCGCAAAGAGCGTCCAGCACGGTTGAGGTGTCACGAACAATCCCAGAGAGCAGTCCGAACAGATCTTCCGTGAACGGCTGGCGCGATGACTTGAAGCCACGGCTGAAGCTGGTACGATCCGACAAGCAGGGCCATTCTGACCGAGAAGCCGGCGAGCACGGGTGGTGCGGCTTGGGTGGTCGATCGGGCCCCGAGCGGGAAAGCGAGGTTCGTGCCGAGCTGCAGCGGCCGTGAGACGGCGAAACTGGGAACGCCGATCGGCTCAAGGCTCACCTTCCAACAGCCCAAGCTTTGATTAAGGCCGAAAAAGCTTTTCCGTGCGCTGCGCTTGACCTAGGGCCCTGGAGGGCCGGGAGACGAGGGGCGAAGGAGCGGAGCGATGCCAAGTGATCTGCTCGACATACACGCGCGAATGGACGAACTGGGGCAGATCAGCCAGGAACTCAAACAACTGATCGTCTCTACCCAACCGACACAAGAGCAGCTTGTCGGGCTGGCGGAACGCGTTCGGCAGGGGCTGGAACTCCTGGAGCGTCGAATCCGTGCGGTGCTCAATAGCACGCTTGACGGGTATCTGCTTATCGAAGCCGACGGACATATCCGCGACGTGAATCCCTCTTATTGCCACATGGTGGGATATTCTCGGGAGGAGTTATTGGGGAAGACGATCGATGAGCTCGACTGCGGACGGACCGATTCGCCCCCTCAGCAGTCTGCCCGGGAAACCTACTGCAGCCGTTCGGCTCGCTTCGAAACGCGGCATCGCCGCAAGGACGGGCAAACCATCGATTTGGACGTGAGCGTCAGCATCGTTCAGCGCGAGCAACGTCCGCCTCGGTCGGTAGCGTTCGTCCGCGATATCACAGAGCAGACGCGCACGAAAGCACTGCTGGAAGCACAGAACCGGATGCTTCGCCGCGTCGCCTCGGGCGAGCCGCTTTCGGACATTCTTGAAGCTTTGACGCGGTCGGTCGAATCGCAATGCCAAGGTTTGCTGGCGTCGATCTTGCTGCTAGACCAGGATGGGAAGCGGCTGCGTCATGGTGCCGCGCCCAGCTTGCCGGACGAGTACAACCGCTCGATCGACGGGCTGGAAATCGGACCTCAAGCCGGCTCATGCGGATCGGCGGCTTACTACAATCGGCGGGTCATTGTGACCGACACGCTGAAGGACCCTCTCTGGGCCGACTTCCGGGACCTCGCCGCCCGGTTCCATTTGCGTGCCTGTTGGTCCCAGCCGATTCGATCGTCCGGAGGAAGCGTACTTGGAACGTTTGCGCTGTACTATCGTGAGCCGCGAGATCCGACCCAATACGAACTCGATGTGATCCAGGCCGCCGCCGATCTAGCCGGCCTGGCCATCGAACGATCCCGCGCTCTTCAAGCGTTGCAGGAGAGCGAAGAGCGATTTCGCCAGTTGGGCCGCCTGGCCTTGGAAGGGATTGTGGTTCATGAAAACGGATACATCTTGGAAGTCAACGACACGTTCGCTCGGATGTTCGGCTATGAGCCGGAAGAGCTGATCGGCTTTTACGGACCGAAGCTGGCCGTACCTCGCGACCAGGCGATTGTGGAACGCCAGATCAGCTCAGGCGACGAGACTCTGTATGAAGCCGTCGGGCAACGCAAAGACGGGACGACATTCCCGGCCGTGGTCATTGGGCGCCCTGTCTCTTACAGAGGCCGACGCGCCCGAGTGGCCGTCATCCGGGACATCAGCGAACAAAAAAAGACGGAAGCCGAACGCGAGGCGCTGATTGCGGAACTGGAAGCAAAGAATTCGGAATTGGAACAGTTCACTTACACGGTTTCACACGATCTGCGCAGTCCTTTGATTACGGTCAAGGGTTTCCTGGACCACTTGCGGCAAGATCTGGCCGAAGGCAACGCCCAAGCCGTGCAAGAAGACATTGAGCAGATGGAAACGGCGGTTCGTCGGATGGATGATCTGTTGACGGAGCTGTTGCGGCTTTCTCGAGCCGGCCGGCCGATGGGCCCATCAGCCGACGTCTCGCTGAAAGAGCTGATTCAAGAGACGCTCGAAGTGCTGAATGAAACGATCGCCCAGAGCCAGGTGCAGATGGTAGTCGCTCCGGACTTTCCGGTCGTCCGCGGCGATCGTCGCCGGTTGGGCGAGGTTTTTCAGAACCTGATTGACAACGCGATCAAGTTCTCGACGAATCGGCCGGACCCTCGGGTCGAAATCCGTTGTCGAAAAACCCAGGATCGAGCGGTTATTGAGATCCGGGATAACGGAATCGGCATTTCGCCTCAGAATCGCCATCGAGTGTTCCGGGTTTTCGAAAAATTGGACCCGACCACCGACGGAACGGGATTGGGTTTGGCCATCAGCAAACGCATTGTGGAAGCGCACGGAGGAAGCATTTGGATCGAGTCGGAGGGAAGCGGCCAGGGGACCACCGTGTGTGTTTCGTTGCCCTTGGCGTAGCCGCGGCGGAAGGCTGACAAGCTGGGACGAGTTCACGTTCCGACCGAACGGGAGAATCGCACCAACCGGGCGCGAAAACGGCTGCGGCGTCGGACGCAGCAAGGACGGTGCGGAACCGAAAGGATGGGAGCCGCCTATGCCGTCTGCACGTCATTGTATCTTGCTCGTGGAAGATGATCCGGGGCACGCGGCTTTGATCCGCCGCGCGTTTCAGAACTTTCGAGACCAATACGAACTGCTTGTCGCGACCTCCATCCAGGCGGCACGCGAACTGTTGCGGTGCCGACCAGTCGATTTGATCCTCGCAGACTTGCTCTTGCCGGACGGCCGCGGTACGGACCTGGTATCCGTCGACGGCGACGAGCGAGCCTGTCCGGTCGTGGTGCTGACCAGCTTCGGCAACGAGCAAATCGCCGTCGACGTGCTGAAAAGCGGCGCCATGGACTACGTCGTGAAGTCCGACGCGACGCTGGCCGACATGCCTCACCTGGCAGGACGAGCTCTCCGCGAATGGCGTCTCCAGCAGGAACGGGAACAGGCCGAAAAGGCGGTCCGTGACTCGGAGGCCCTGTACCGTTCGCTTGTGGAAACCCTGCCGCTGTACGTCTTTCGAAAAGACCTTCGAGGACGCATCACGTTCTGCAATTCGCGCATGGCTCAGCTCCTCGGCCTCGCCCCCGAGGAAGTGATCGGCAAGACCGACTTCGACCTCTATCCCGAAGAGCTCGCCGCTAAGTACCACGCCGACGACCAACGGGTTCTGACAACGGGGACGGCGATTGAGGTCGAGGAAAAACATTTCGCGGAAGAGGCGGGCCCTCGCTGGGTGCGGGTCGTCAAGACACCGCTTCGGGATTCGCGAGGCAACGTCATCGGCGTTCAAGGCATGTTTTGGGACATCACCGAGCAGATTCGGACCCAAGAAAAACTGCAGGAACGGGAAGAGCAGTTGGCTCACGCCGCTCGATTGGCGACGATGGGGGAGTTGGTCGCCGGCGTCGCTCACGAAATGGCCCAGCCTTTGGCTGCCATCGCGAATTTCGCAGGCGCATGCACGACCAGACTGGCCGGTTTGTCGGAAATCCCCGATGAGGTCCTGAGCTGGCTAGGCCGGATCGGCGACGAGGTGCAGCGGGCCGGCAGCATTCTGGCTCGACTGCGCACCTTCGCCCGACGCACCCGCCCGCATCTGACCCTCCACGACCTGCGCGACATCGTCCAGCAGGCCGTCGAACTGATGGCCTTTGAAGTCCGCCGCCGAGGAATCACCCTCACCGTGCAGCTCCCGCAACGGAACCAACCCGTCGTGGTCGACGCCATCCAGGTGCAGCAAGTGCTGGTCAACCTGTTGCAAAACGCGTGCGATGCGGTCGAAGGCCTGGAGCCGTCCCGATGTCACATCCAAGTCAGCATGTCGGATGAGCCTGATACGATCCAAGTCTCCGTGGCCGACGCCGGTCGAGGTCTGCCCCCCGACACGGACCCCGCCCAGCTTTTCGAAACCTTTTTCACGACCAAGCCCAGCGGAACCGGTATGGGACTGGCGATCAGCCGCCGGATCATCGAATCGCACGGCGGCCGCATCTGGGCCATGCCGAACGAAGGCTACGGAGCCACGTTCTGCTTCACTTTGCCTTCGGCCCAAAAGGACGATCTCCGCCACATCTTCCAGTTCGATTTCCCACCAGCTCCCGCGAAGTGACGCGCTCGTTCACACAACACTGCTTCC
>JAADHY010000352.1 GCA_013151585.1 Planctomycetota bacterium | reverse complement strand
AAGCGGCTCCGTGAGCGATCGATTGGTCGGGTGAGAGCGAGGTGTTGATTGTCCGCCCGCTCAGCTCGCGCATCATCCGGCGAATCATCGGCATGCGAGTCGCACCGCCAACCATCATGACCATGTCGACGTGGGCCCAGCCCATTTCGATGTTCTTCAGCATCCGCTCGGTGATGTGGCGTGCCCGCTCGACCAAATGCCGCGACAACTTCTCGAACTGGTCGCGCGAGACGCGATAGATTTTCCGGTGACCGGCGTGGTGACAGACCAACGGCGTCCGCTCGCGTACGGACAGGCTGCGTTTGGCGTCCTCGACTTCCAGCGCCACGAACTGCAAGCTTTCGGGATCAGTGCGCGGGTCTTCTCCGATCTCGCGAGTAAACTGGTCACAGATGGCTTTCAACAGGACTTCGTTCCAGTCGTATCCGCCCAGGTTCATGTCGCCGTCGCCGGCGATCACGCGGACCTCATTCTTCGCGTAGTTGACCAGCGACAGATCGAACGTTCCGCCGCCGAGATCGAACACCATGATCCGCTGCTCATCGGCCAGTTCGGCGAACCAGAGTCCTTCGGTGCCGAGCACGGCACAGAGCGTGGCGGCCACCGGCTCGTTGATGATATCGACGTGTTTCAGCCCGGCGCGCAGTCCGGCTTCGACCGTCGCCGCCCGTTGCAGCTCACTAGACTGAGTCGGCACGGTGATGACCGCTCGTTCAACCTTCCCCAGGCGGTCTTCAGCCGCGGCGATGAGCTTGCGAAGAATGAACGTGGAAATCTCGACCGGCGAATACGATTTGCCGCCGACCGTCCAGCGATGGTCCGGGTCCCCCATGTACCGCTTCGAGTTCTGGACGACCCGCTCGGGATCCGAGACGGCGTGCCGCAGGGCTTCCCGGCCGACGATGACGTCGTCGTCTTCGAAGAGCACGACCGACGGCGTCTGCAGCTCTCCTTCCTGATTCGGAATCGTGACCGGCTCGCCGTGCTCGTTCAAGCAGGCGACGCAGGAGAATGTTGTGCCGAGATCAATGCCCACGGCGTGCGTTCTGGCGACCATGACTCGTCCTTATCAGCGCACTTCGATCGGGTTCCGGAAAGCGGCCCGCTTCTGGCTACATCGGCAGACATCAGGAGCCGACTTCGGCCTGCGTTGGCCGCCGGCGCGAAGTCAGGCCGAACGGCCGTATCCCTCCAGTTGGTGGACCGTCTGAGCCCGACGAAGAATGTCGTGAATTGTACTGCGTTTACGCCCCTCCAGCGGCAGCGGCTCCTGCTGGCCCATCCGATTGGCGACCAGCACTTCCAGTACGCCACCGACCAACACGGCGATCAGGAACCAATCCATCAGAGGCGTGCCTTCGTGGAGTCGCTTAATCGTATCGGCCAACGACGCTTCATCCGTGGCGATCAGCACGTCTTCGCCCAGGCGCTGGCGCAGTTCGTCGGGCGTGAGCGTTTCCGGGTCGGCTTCGGCGGGATCGAAGTTGACGGCGAACGCATAGTTCCGCGGATGCTGCGCCTTGATCATCTTCACGTGGTAGACGCCGGCCCGGTCGGTTTGCTCAAACGTGACTTCCTGAAACTCATCTTTAGGCTGCGATTTGAGCCGCACCGACCCGGCATCACCTGGCATGGCGATCTCGACCGTCACCGGTTCCGGTTCGTTGGCAAAGCGAAAGGGCACGCGGTTGCCGGGCATGACCTCGAGCGGACCACGATCTCGTTCGGCCGAGTGCAGAATCAGCCGGTTGATGAGCGGCACGAAAATGGGCCGCAAAGGCAGACTGGTCCATTGGGCGTGCGCGCCGGTCGTCAACGTGTAGACGGTTCCGCTGCCGACCTGGTGCGAGACGAGCGCCGGGTCGCCGTTGTCCAGCCGAGCTAAGACACGGACGGCCCGGTCCTCCGGCCACGTCAGTTTCATGTACCGATCGACGCTGACGCCCAGGTACAACGACGGCGGTTTAGTCAGCGGAGCTAAGGCGGGATGCTTTTCGTCCAGGAAGCTCCAGTTCCAGCCCGTCTCCTCGTCTTCCGGCAAGAAGGCGAAGGTTCCGGCGTAGATTTCGCTGCCGGTCATTTGATCGGGATCGTTATTCGGCCCGCAGACCCAAAACAGCGTGCCGCCGTTGGAGACGTATCGTTCGAGCGCCTCGAGGGTGGCGTCGTTCGGGCGGAGTGAGATCGACACAGAGTACAGTCGAGTAGTTCGCCAGCGGTTCGTCCTTCAGCAATTCCGGTTTCAGGACGGTCACTTCCATGGCGTATTGGCCCTCGCGGATCGGCCGCAGGGCCCGCTCCAGGTAGTAGCTGGCGCTGCGATAGAGCACTTCTTCACCACTGCGCTGGTCGACCAAAGCCACTTGCACGGGTGACTGAGTGTCGAGAACAAAAAAGCGTTGATTGTCGATCGGGCCGGCATCCTGGCCGACCAGAGCGACTCGTCCCTCCTGGATACCGGCCTTCTGCGGTGTGTAGAGGAACTCGAAGGCCCGTTTCTCACCCGGCGCTAACCGGATCGTTTCGGATTGCTCGATGAGCTGGCCATCGATCGTCAATTCCACTTGAGCATCTTGCTCGGACAGTGCCCCGTTGCGCACGGTGGCGATGATCCGGACGGGCAGTCCGACGGCCGGCACGGCCACCTGCTGCTCGACGGTTTCAAGCGACAGATTCGTTGGCCGTTCCCTGTGCACGTCGATCACGACGGTCGGGATCGGCCCGTCCGATTGTTCGTCCGCGGCTTCGGCCTCATCCTCCACGGTCTGACCGGGCGGCTTGGCCGCGTCGTCCGCGGCGCTGCCCGGTTGCCAGCCGGAACGTTGCAAGTCGGTGATCAGGTAGATTTCCTTGTTCGGGGACTCGCTTTGCTGGAGCAACCGACGAGCGCGCTGCAGAGCCGCCGGGATGTCGGCCCCGGAAAGGCAGACGCGCGCCTGCTCGATCAGACGCTGAACGTTCTCGACACGTCGATAAAGGAGCTCTTGCTGGAGAGACGGGCCGCCGGTGAGCAGCAATGCCACTTCATCTTCTTCGCGCACCTGATCCAGCACCTTCAAGGCGAGCGTGCGAGCGCGTTCGAACCGCACCTCGCCGCCGTCGGAGAGGGACATGCTGGGGGAATTGTCCAAAATGATAACAATCGCAGCCGCCCGGTTGCTGAACAGCTTGGTCGAACCGCGTAAGAATGGCTTGGCCAGGCCGAGCGCCAGGATCACGACGACAGCCATGCGCAGAAGCAAAAGCCACAAGTCGCGTAGCCGACGCTTGCGAGCGGTCTTTTCCACGCTGAGTTTGAGGAACCGCAGCGTGCTGAAGGGCATCTCCTGCGCCCGCTGACGCTGCAGCATGTGAATCACCAGCGGAATCACCGCGGCCAGCGTCGCCAGCAGGAACAGCGGAGCCAGAAACTCGATCGCTGCCAACATTCTCCGAATCCTTACCCTCTTTCGTCTACCGGCCCCCGAGACCAGCCCTCAGCCCACCGATAATCCGCCTCCTCCCCGTCCTCCCGCCCCTTGCCTTCTACCTTCTACCTTCTGACTTCTACTTCCCGCCTTCTTCTCCCTCATTTCAATCGCGCCCGCTTGTCCAAGTACGCCGTCAACATCAGGTCGTACGGTACCTGGGTGTCCGTCGTGATGTAGTCGACCCCGCTCTGGCGGCAAGCGCGCCGGTAGGTGTCAATGAATTCTTGAATGCGCTGCCTGTAGTCTTCCCGGACGAACGCCGGGTCGACTTGCAGCTTTTCTCCGGTTTCCTGATCGACCAAGTTGAAGACTTGGTCAAAATCCAGCTCCAGCTCCGACTTGTCCAACACGTGATAAACGATGACGTCGTGTTTCTTGTGCCGGAAGTGGGCGAAGGCTCGCAGCACGGCTTCCGGCTCATCGTACAAATCGCTGATGATGATGATCAGGCATCGCCGCTTGAAGGTCTCGGCCAAGTCATGGAAGATGCCGGCCACGCGCGTCGGCTGGCCTGGTTGGCAGCGTTCGAGCTGCTTCATCATTTCGTTTAGGTGCATGGCTGTGGATCGAGGCGGCATGCGCAGGCGGATGCGATCGTCGAACAGCACGAGCCCGACGGAATCCCGTTGCCGGATCAACAGGTAGGAGAGCAAGGCCGCCAGATAACAGCCGTACTCGAACTTGGTGATCGTGTCTTCGCTGCCGTAGTCCATCGAGCCGCTGCAATCCAGCAGGATGTTGGCCGACAGGTTCGTTTCTTCTTCGTACTGTTTGACGTAATAGCGATCGGTGCGGCTGAGAACTTTCCAGTCCAGGTGT
>JAADHY010000305.1 GCA_013151585.1 Planctomycetota bacterium | reverse complement strand
GGCTGCCGCGCCCGCCAGCCCCCGCCGAGCGGCCATTTCCCACACAAATGATTCTGCCGAGCTTGGCCAGGCAACGTCGAGCGCGAGAAGCCATTGGCGCAGTCGGCCATGCCAATCCCAACACGACGATTCGACAGCAATCCAGAAGGTAACCGTTCACAGGTGAAGACGCAGCACCGCACCATGGCCGATGCCGCCGGCGCTGATGGGATAGAGCCTTGTGGCGATTGCTGCGACCACCGGCTCACCGGGAAACAGCCGCGAGACGTCCGACAGAAACGGGCGGCTTCAGTCACGGGCCGCGTGACTGCCATCGCCGGTCCACACGACGCCTTCGATCGCGTGAACGGTTACGCCAGAAGTTTGCGGTCACGCTTGAGGGTTTTTCATGGAAACAAGAAAACTTAAAGCCAAGGACAGGCGCGAGTCACGGGTGCAGAGGCGCGTCTTTTCGACTTGGGAGCGGGATTTTGGTGTGCGCGCCATCCTGCAACCTCTGGAAGTCGATGATACGCCGCACGGGCCTCCGCTGGTCGGCCTGATGGAGCCGCCCGCGGACGGTACCTTGCGTGTGCTCGTGTCGCAGGAAGTCCCCACCCGTTTCTTGCGGGTAGAGACCGACTGCGACGAAGGTCCAAACCATTTCTACCTTGTGGAAGTCAAGTCCTGTGTTCGAGTCGCGCATTGGGGGCATTTGATCACGACCACAATCCTGCAAACGCGCCCTGACGCCGGCCCGAATCCGTCCGCCTAACGGATCACCGTCTCGGTCCCATCCCACGGATTCTTTTCCCCAACCGCTTGCGACCACAGAAGAAACGTTGACCCGATCCCCGGATTTCTGATAACGTTCGCCGCCCGAAACCGCGCCGGCGGCCCGCGCTTCGCTATTGAGCTCGCCCCACCTTCTGAAGTTCTGCGCGGCAAGCAGCAGGCCCGCCCAGCCGGTCCGCATCGGAAGGTAGGGGCGGTTCAAGGCAGCTTGTCGGCTGTTCGGTGCGCGGTTCATTCGGAATGACGTCAGAGGCGGTCAGCGATTTCCCAAGCGATGGAGCGCGAGACGTATGTGCGGAATCGTCGGCTACGTCGGCCACCGGGACGTGACGGAACTGCTGTTGGAGGGTTTGCGGCGTCTGGAGTATCGCGGATACGACAGCGCCGGTATCGCGGTCCAGCACGGAGCAGAAATATCGATCCGGAAGAAAGCGGGGCGGGTCCACGAGCTGGGCAAGCTGGTGGAAGCCAACCCCGTCGCGGGAACCGCAGGCATCGGACATACCCGATGGGCGACCCACGGGGAGACGACCGATATCAACTCTCATCCTCACGTCGGCGGCAACGGTGAGGTGGTGATCGTTCACAATGGCGTGGTTGAAAACTACACCACCCTGCGGGCCCAGCTTCAGCAACGGGGCTATGTCTTTCGAACCGCCACCGACACGGAAGTCATCGCTCACCTGATCGCTCATCAGTTGTCCGAACAACTGAAGCTCGGGTCGGACCCGGAGCGCCCCGACACTTACGTGACGGCGGTTCTTGCGGCACTGGCTCAATGCAAAGGCACGTACGGCTTGGCCATCCTGTTCCGAGACGCTCCGAATCTGCTGATCGGCGCCCGACTGGGGAGCCCGCTGGTTGTCGGCGTCGGTCAGGGCGAATTCTTCCTAGCCAGTGATCCCAGCCCGCTCGTGGGCTACACCGACGAGGTGGTCTACTTGTCGGACCACGAACTGGTGGTGCTCACTCCCGCCGGCATGGAATTGCGGCATCGAGACTCGGGCAGTTTGACACCGTCGATCCAAACGATCGAACAGACGCCGGCCGACATCGAGCTGGGCGACTTCGAACATTACATGCTGAAAGAGATTTTCGAGCAACCGACGACGCTCGAAAACGCGATGCGGGGCCGCCTGGATGACGACGAGGCCACCGCCAAGTTCGGCGGTTTGAATATGGAACCGCAGCAGTTGCGCCGGATCGACCGCATTGTCTTGACCGCCTGTGGAACCAGTTGGCATGCGGCGCTGGTCGGCGAGTACCTTCTGGAAGAGTTCGCCCGGATCCCGACGGAGGTCGAATATGCCAGCGAGCTGCGGTACCGTAACCCTCCGTTGACTGACACGACGATGATCTTCGCAATCACCCAAAGCGGTGAGACGGCTGACACGCTCGCAGCCATGCGCGAATGCAAGCGCAAAGGACATCCGACACTGGCTATTTGCAATGTCGTCGGATCGACGATCGCTCGAGAGGCCGACGGAGGCATCTACCTGCACGCGGGCCCTGAGATCGGCGTCGCGTCGACGAAAGCCTTTACCTCTCAGGTCACGGTCCTCACGATGCTCGCCCTCTACCTTGGACGCATGCGACATTTGTCGTACCCGGCCGGACATCGGATCATCCAGCAGTTACGCGAGATTCCTCAAAAAGTCGCTCAGGCCTTGGAATCCTTTGAAACCGTCCGCAAAATCGCCTCCAAGTACGCCAGCTATGACAACTTTTTGTATCTCGGCCGACTTTACAATTTTCCTGTGGCCCTCGAAGGTGCCTTGAAGCTGAAAGAAATCAGCTACATCCACGCAGAGGGTTATCCCGCCGCCGAAATGAAGCATGGCCCGATCGCGCTAGTCGACCCGAACACGCCCAGCGTGTTCATCGTGCCTCGCGGTGGAATCTATCCCAAAGTGATGAGCAACCTGGAAGAAGTGAGGGCACGAGGTGGGCCGGTCATCGCCGTGGCCTGCGAAGGCGACGACGAAGTGGCGGATATGGCGGACGATGTGCTCTTTGTACCCGAGGTCGACGAGTTCCTGCAGCCGTTGGTCACGGTCATTCCGCTCCAGTTGCTCGCTTATCAGATCGCTCTGCTTCGGGGATGCAATGTGGATCGACCTCGCAACTTGGCGAAAAGCGTCACGGTCGAGTAAAGTCCGCGCCCGACTCCCCCTGGCGGACGCCGAATGCGCTTTGCCCGAAGCCCGGCTCTTCGACAACCTGTCTATCCAACAGAGGAGCTCGCGCCGGATATCGAGCCAATGCTCCCTCATTTCCGGACCGAACTTTGCTCAGGCCGCGGCTTTGCTAGAATGACGGAGAACACGCCGGCGCGGTCCCGTCCTCTTTTCCGGGCTGACGCTGATTCGGTCCTGTACTCGACCGGTTGCCGGAAGATGGTTGCGTCGCCGGCATTGACCGTCACCTTTTCCATCTCGAAGGACTCCCGGCCTACTTGCCACTATGAAAATTCTTCTGGCTCAACCTCGCGGCTTCTGTGCCGGTGTCAATATGGCAATCCAGGCGCTCGAAGAGACTATTCGCCTTTTCGGGCCCGACATTTACGTTTACCACGAGATCGTCCACAACAAGTACGTCGTCGAAGAATTCGCCCGCCAGGGGGTTCGCTTTGTGGGCGACATCGCGGAGGTCCCGGAAGGATCGGTTTTGCTTTACAGCGCTCATGGAGTGCCTCCGGACGTGCGCAAAGAGGCAAAACGGCGGCGACTGCAGACGATCGATGCGACCTGCCCGCTCGTCACAAAGGTGCATCTGGAAGCGATTCGGTTCGCGCGAGCGGGCTACCGCATCGTGCTCATCGGACACCCCCGGCACGACGAGGTGGTCGGGACGTTGGGGGAAGCCCCAGATCACATGTGGCTGGTCAGTTGTCCCGAAGATGTGGAAAGCCTGCCGTTCGCGCCGGATGACAAAGTCGCCTACCTGACACAGACGACTCTGAGCCTGTCGGAAGCTGGAAGTATCATCGACCGCTTGAAAAAGCGCTTCCCGCGCATCGAAGCTCCGCCCAAGGAAGACATTTGCTATGCCACCACGAATCGGCAACGGGCGGTTTCTCTGTTGGCCCCGAAAGCCGACCTGGTGATCGTTTTGGGCAGCCAGAACAGTTCGAACAGTCAGCGGCTGCGCGAGATCGGGGAGGCGTGCGGAAAACCGTCTTACCTGGTCGATAGCATTCATCAGCTCGAGCCGTCTGTGCTGGAAAACTGCGAAACCGTGCTTATCACCGCCGGTGCGAGTGCGCCGGAAGTGGTGGTTCGGGAATGCATTGACTATCTGATGGAGCACCACGGGGCGACGGTGTCGGAAGAATCGGTGTGCGAGGAACATGTGCGGTTCTCGCTTCCTGCCGAACTGACGCGGCTTCAGCGAGGGGAACCGCATCGCGACCGTGCGGCTTGGCGCGATTGAGGTCTTCGGCCAGAGATTTCAGCATCGCTGCGGCGATCGCTGGGAGGCGTTGCCAATTCTGCCCGCCGGGCGCAGGGGCCGATTCCAACCCCACCTTTCGCTTCGCTCGAAGTGTGCGTGCCATCCCATCCCTCACCGCCGGCGCAATCGGTCGATCGTTCCTAGCCCGCCGTGCGAGAGCCGGAAAAACTGCTTGAACACACATAAGCGGACACCTTGCGCTGCGTTCTGGCCACGTCTCCCGTCGCCCTTTGGCAACAAATGGCTGTCTCATCGCTCCATCCACTCTGTTGTGAGCTATTGTTTGGTGAGTCTAGGCAGAGTTTGCCCGACTTGGCCGCCGGGTCTGGGCGATTCGACGGAAGATGCTCTCTTCTGTATCGGGCTGTCGGTTCCGAAAAACATGAGCCGGCACCGGGACGGAGAGAGGCTCTGTCCCGAGACGCCGGGAAGCCGGCCGAGACGTGGCGGCCACCAGGCAGAGCGGGCGAAATCAGGAGCGGGTCGAGAGTCGAGGGTTTCATCAACCTCGGCCAGGATGAGACGAAGGGAGCGAGGACGGAAATGGCAATGTCGACTCAACCGACCGTGCGTTCTTCCCATCCGCGGGATGCGGGAAGCAACGAGTTCGAACAGCTTAAGCAAGCGATCCACGCCAAGTTGGTGGAGAAGCTGGACCTTTCGCGGCTCGGCGAGCTGGAAGGGGATAGCCTTCGGCGGGAAATCCGCCTTGTCGTGGAGCATCTTTGCGATACGGAAAACCCTTTGCTGACGCGCGCCGAACGCGAGCGTCTGATCGAAGAGGTTCTGGACGAGACGTTCGGCTTTGGTCCGCTGGAGATCCTTCTGAAAGAGCCGGACATCGCCGACATCATGATCAACGGACCGAAAAACGTATTTGTCGAACGAAACGGCCGGATCGAGCGATCCAGCGTCGTTTTCCGCGACAACGACCACTTGATGCAGATTCTCGATCGGATTGTGTCGAAAGTGGGACGCCGCATCGACGAAACCTCGCCGATGGTCGACGCGCGGTTGCCGGACGGATCGCGATTAAACGCAATCATTCCGCCGCTTTCGCTGGACGGGCCGGCCTTGACCATTCGTCGCTTCGGCACGAATCCGCTGAGCCTGGAAGACCTGTTGAATTTCGGAACGTTCACGCCGGAGATGGTCATGCTGCTGGAAGCGGCCATTAAGGCCCGCATCAACATGATCATCAGCGGCGGAACCGGTAGCGGTAAAACAACTTTGTTGAACACTTTGTCGAGTTTCATTCCGGACGATCAGCGAATCATCACGATCGAAGACGCGGCCGAGTTGCAACTGCAGCAAGGACACGTGCTGCGGCTGGAAACGCGTCCGCCCAACATCGAAGGAAAAGGTCAAGTCACGGCAACCGACCTGGTGCGCAACGCTCTGCGAATGCGTCCCGATCGAATCATCATCGGCGAGTGCCGTGGAGCGGAAACGTTGGACATGTTACAGGCCATGAATACCGGCCACGAGGGCTCCTTAACCACGATTCACGCCAACTCGCCGCGGGATGCGGTGTCGCGAATCGAGACGATGGTGACGATGGCAGGCGTCGAGCTGCCGATGCGAGCGATCCGTCAGCAGTTCGCCGCTGCCGTTGATCTGATCATCCAAGTGAACCGGTTGCAGGGCGGTCCTCGAAAAGTCACCCACATCACGGAGGTGCTAAACATGGAGCAGGACACGGTGGTCATGCAGGATATTTTCCTGTTCGTCCAGGACGGCGTCGACGAAGAAGGCCGAGCCTACGGCCACTTCGAAGCCACGGGCGTTCGTCCCACTTTTATGGATCGATTGGAGCAGGCGGGGATGCGTCTGCCGACCAACCTTTTTGCGGCCCGCGTGCTCGGCCCGTAACGTGAGCATTATGGTGGCGCGCGGGAAGAAGTTGGTCTTCCGTTTGCAGCCCGAAAACGTTGTCCCTTCGTCGCGGCCGGTGTCGCGGCATGGGGAGGACAGGCTGGCCGGCTGTTGGAAACCGGCCGGCGGGCACCGAATCGTCGCTCCGGCTGGTCACGAGAACAAAGGAGCGGTTTGCGATAGAGGGAACCAACGATGACATTGAGTCCAATGCTCATATCGGTTGCGGCGTTTCTGGGCGTCACGTCGCTGGTTGCGGCCATCTTTCACTTCGTCCGGTCGCTGACCCCGACGACTCCGGAAGAACGCCTGGAGGTTCTCGTCGGAAAGAAGTCGGCGAGTGGCGAGGGAGCAAACCATCGCGTGACCAAGGACGAGTTGATCCGCGATGCCTTCAGTCCGATCGCCAACGTGGTCGGCGGACTGGGCGAACGATTCGCCAACTTGGCGCTCTTTTTTGAACAAGCAGATTCGCCCATCAGCATCGATGCTTTCGTGGGGTTGTCCCTGGGCGCGGCAGCTATCGGAGTTGTTGCGGCCTGGGCCTCCGGTTCCCCACCTCCCCTTTATCCGGTCGCAGCCCTCGCTTTGGGTATGATGCCATTTCTGTGGCTGTTCCTTCGACGGCGACGACGCCTGAAAAAATTCGCCCATCAATTGCCCGACGCGCTGGAATTGATTGGCCGGGCTTTGCGGTCCGGACACAGTCTGGCGGCGGCTTTGCACCTGGTACACCAAGAAATGCCCGACCCGATCGGCACCGAATTCGGAATGGCCTACGAAGAACAGAATCTCGGCATCCCTATCGAGAAGGCCTTGAAGAACACGCTCAAGCGCGTCCCCAACATGGACCTGAAATTCTTTGTGACAGCCGTCGCCATCCAAAGACAATCGGGCGGCGACCTGGCCGAGATCATCGACAAGATCAGCTATATCATTCGCGAGCGGTTCAAGATCATGGGACAGGTGGCCGCACTGACGGGCGAAGGTCGGCTTAGCGGCGTTGTTCTGATGGGGCTGCCGATCGTCCTGTTCCTGGCCGTGTACCAGATCAATCCGGACTATGTGATGTTGCTGTTCACCGACCCGATCGGGAAGAAGATGTTGGCTGCGGCCGCTGTGTTGCAGATCATCGGGGCGCTAGTGATCAAGAAAATTGTGGCGATCAAAGTATAAAAAGTGTCAGAATCCGACGGGGAGAACCGACCGCGGCGGAAGGTCACCTGGATTCAGCCTCCACGCGATACAGGGCCTCAGTAAGGACAATAGGAGACAGCCATGGACCTGACACCGTTGGTTCCTTGGGCGATTTTCTTTGCGATTACGTTTTTCGTCTGGGCCATGCTAAGCCTGATGACGTCCAAGTCATCGCGGGCGGCCCAGCGACTGGACGAATTCCGGAATCCTCTGTTGCGCGAGACGCTGCGCCCAGGGCAAGAGAAGAAACAAAAGGGGGTCAGCGCCGTTTTGCAAAAAGCGGCTCCGGCGATCTCGAAAGCGCTGGAGCCAAAGTCGGAGCTGGAACAGAACAAACTGAAGCTCCGGCTGGCTAATGCCGGATTCAACGGCCCGAATGCGGTCCCGATCTTTCTTGCGACCAAGGTGGCTTTATTGGCTGTGGGACTGATCATCGGAGCGTCTTTCGGTTTTGCCAAGTTCGGCACCACTCAAAACGCGTGGATGTCGCTGGTCATCGGCGGCGGCTTGGGATTCTACCTGCCTGAGATTCTTCTGACGCTGAAGATAAAGTCGAGGCAGGAGAAGATTTTTCTCACTTTGCCTGACGCCCTCGACTTATTGGTGGTCTGCGTCGAGTCAGGGCTCGGCTTGGACGCCGGAATGCGCCGCGTGACGGAAGAGCTGAAAGATTCGGCGCCGGACCTGTGCACCGAGTTTGCTCTGTGCAACATGCAGTTGCAGATGGGACGCTCGCGCAAAGACGTGTTGCACGATCTGGGCGTCCGCACCGGGGTGGATGACATGCGAGCGTTAGCGGCAATTCTGATCCAGGCCGAACGTTTTGGCTCTTCGATTGCTCAAGCCCTGCGGGTCCAGTCGGATTCAATGCGCGTGAAGCGGCGGCAGATGGCCGAGGAACGCGCGCAGCAAACGGCCGTCAAAATGATCTTCCCCTTGGTGCTGTTCATCTTCCCGGGCATCTTCGTCATTTTGGTCGGTCCGGCCGCGATCCAAATCATGAATGGCATGCTGCAATGAGCCGAACTGCCGCAGCGAAATGCCAATCCAGCCTCATGTGCGGTCGCTGTGCCTGTGCATCCGAGACAGCGTAGGGAGCCGTCTTTCTGCTGCGCGGCATTGCTCTTCTGCTCACCTCGCATGCTCGCCCCTTGAGCCTGATTTCGTTATAAGTCGTAGAAGTGAGAAGGCTTTGTAGGGGCGAAGACGTCCCGCAGATGTCGACGACGCGCGAAAAGCGGCGAGAGCAAGCATGCAGGAAACGGACGACCAAACAACCGATCTGGCTCACGCGGACGTGGGCATCGTCTGCGCTTTGGCGATCGAGATGCGTCCGTTTCTGGATCGATGCCAACGGCTGAAAAAATACGTGGGCGGCCGGTTCGTGTTCCGCGGTGGCTTTTTCGGAGACGCTCGTGTTGTCATTGTGGAAAGCGGTATGGGCTTTGCGCGGGCACGCGATGCCACGCTGGCCATGCTTGACGCACATACTCCGACCTGGGTTCTCGCCTGCGGCTTCGCCGGCGCCCTGCAGCCGGAAATGAAAGTGGGCGACATCGTGATCGCTCGAAGAATCATCGACACCCATGGCCAGGCCTTCGAGGTTCAGCTCAAGATGGACGCCGACCCGGCTCGCGGCCTGCACGTCGGCACGCTGCTGACGGCCGACCATCTGATCCGGACCGTTGCGGAAAAGAAACAGCTTGCGGAGCGATACGGGGCGATCGCCGCCGACGTAGAAAGTCTGGCCGTCGCCCAGGTTTGCCGCGATCGGAAAAAGCCGTTCATGGCCGTGCGAGCGATCAGCGACGACATGTCCGCCGACCTGCCGCCCGAAGTGCTTACGGTCGTCGGGGACACGGGGGTGATGCGTTTCGGAGCGGCAGTCGGGGCCGTCTGGAAGCGCCCCGGCAGTGTCAGAGACATCCTGCGGCTGCGTGAATCAGCGCACCGAGCGGCCGACCGGCTCGCCAAGTTCCTCGAAGGGGTCGTCACTCAGCTTTACGAGACCATACCGGAGCTGTCCGAGCGACGGTCCCCGCCAGCGTAAATCCCGTCGTCGCTTGAAGCGGCCGCCGATATCCGGTCCGAAGACGCCGACGCCTCCCAAGAACTGACGACGCTGCCGCCAGCGGGGCCGGGTTCATGTGCGTTGGGGCCAATTTCCGAGGTCGTCTCGCCGCACCATCGCGTGTTGTGTCCGCCGCACGAATGAACGGCTCAACTGGCCGAGGGCGAGGATTTTTTCAGTGACAGGAGACTGAAAGCGATGCGAGAGTGGATACTGGCCGAAGTGACTTACGGATACGTTAAGGATCATCCCTACGAAGTGGCCGTCCTGCCGCTCGGAGCGACCGAGCCACACAATTTGCATTTGCCTTACGGCACCGACACGCTCGAGGCCGATATCATCGGCAGCCGCGTCTGCGAAGCGGCTTACCGTCAAGGGGCCCGGGTCGTGATGTTGCCTCCGCTGCCTTACGGGACCCAGTCGAATCAGATGGCATTCCCACTGGCCATGAACCTCAATCCTTCGACACTCGGCCTGGTAATCCGCGATCTGGTCGAATCACTGGCCCACCACGGGATTTACAAGCTTCTGATCCTGAACAGCCACGGTGGCAACGATATCAAGCCCGTTCTCCGGGAACTTTACGGTCGGACGCCGGTTCACATTTTCTTGTGCAATTGGTACGGCGAAACGACAGCGGACGTGAAGGGCGAAATTTTCCAATGCGCGGGCGACCATGCCGGAGAAATGGAAACTTCGTTGGCTTTGGCTTTCTTTCCCGAGCTGGTCGCCCGAGATCCGGAAACGGGGCGAATCGCAGCGGACGACGGATCGGTGAACGAAACCCGCTTCGACGCGGTCAACAAGGGGTGGATCAGCATCACACGGCCTTGGCACCTGCTGACGAAGAACACCGGCGTCGGCAATCCGCATCCTGCGACCGCTGAAAAGGGACGCCGCTACATGGACGTGATGGTCGAGCGCATCTCCGGCTTCCTGGTCGAGCTGGCAAGAACGCCCCTGGACGAGCGGTTTCCGTATTAGCGTCGATCAGCGGCATCCCCGGGGTGAGACTCGCGCCCAACCTGCGCTACGACGACGTGTACTGCTTGTCGAACTCGATGCCGTACTTCTTCATTTTCTTATAAAGCGTCGTGCGGTTGATGCCGAGCATTCGAGCCGTGGCCTGGCGATTCCACCCATTGGCTTCCAGGGCCTCCAGAATGATTTGCCGCTCGGGCGCGGCCAAGGCCGCCTTCAACGAATTCGTCCCCACGCTGAGAGCCAGCCGTTGAGCAGCCGACGGGTCTTCCCGCCGCAAGGCCTCCGGGAGATCATTGACCGTAATGATGTCGCCTTTGCAGAGCACGACCGCCCGCTCGACCACATTAATCAGCTCCCGCACGTTGCCCGGCCAATGGTAACGCTGTAACAGTTGCATGGCCTGCTCGTCGAACCCTTTGACGTTTTTACCGGTCTGCTCGTTGAACTCCTTCAGAAAATGCTCGACCAACAGCGGGATATCCCCAATCCGCTCTCGGAGCGGTGGTTGGGTGATCGTGACGACATTGATGCGGTAGTACAAATCCTGACGGAACTCACCGCGTCGTACCAGCTCTTCCAAGTCTTGGTTGGTCGCAAAGATCAACCGCACGTCGACTTTGTAAGTCTGCGTTCCGCCAACGGGCTCGAACTCGCGGTCTTGGATGACGCGAAGCAGCTTCACTTGCAGGCTGGGAGACGCCGTAGCAATCTCGTCCAAGAAAATGGTCCCGCCGTCGGCCTGGAGAAACTTGCCCACTTTGTCGTGACTCGCCCCCGTGAAAGCTCCGGCCACGTGCCCGAAAAGCTCGCTTTCCAAAAGCGTGTCGGGCAGAGCTCCGCAAGCCACCTCGACGAAGGGCTTATCGCGACGGGAGCTGAGCGAGCCGTCATCGTCTTGCCCGTGCCGCTCTCGCCCAAAATCAGAACCGTCGTCCGAGTGTCCGCAACGCTCTCGATCAAGTCGTACATCTTCAGCATCTTGTAGTCGCGGCCAATGATGTTCGACAGACCGAAACGCTGGTCGAGTTGCGCCTTGAGATGACGGTTCTCTTCCACAATCTTCCGCTGTCCCAAAGCCCGCTGGATGGCGATGTTCAGCTCATCGTCGATGACCGGCTTGGTCATGTAGTCGAAGGCGCCCATGCGGATGGCCTCGACGGCGCTCTCGATCGTTCCGTAGCCGGTGAGCATGATGATGGCTGTATCCGGCGCGTTCTCCCTGGCCCACTCCAAAAGATGGAAGCCATCGCGATCCGGCAGATTCACATCACAGACGACCACCTCGAAAGGAAACTCCTTCATCCGGTCGATCGCTTCCAGGCAGGTCGAAGCCGTCTCGGTTCGGTGGCCCAGTTCCCGCAAATACTCGGCCATCGCTTCCAAGATGTGTTTGTCGTCGTCGACAATCAGCAGCGAGCCTTTTGTCTCTTTCATCACGATTCTCTTCTGTTTCTTTTCGTCCGTGGCCGACGTGGAAAGCCGCTCCGGTCGAGGTCGATAGGCCGCTTGGCGCATCACGCGTCGTGCGTCAAGACAGGCGGCTGCCCCTCCGTAACCGCCTCGCAGCCGCCGGCCTCGGCCGATTCGGTTTGCCGTCGCCCTCCAGCTCCCCTGCAGCGACACCGCCGCACCGCTACCCAACGCAGGTCCCGCAGAGCCCCTCAGCTCGGACCCAACGCTGCAGCGTCGAACGGCCGCGCCACGTCGTGCCTGTGGTCAGTCCCCCAAAACATCCGTTTGCAACGGTTTTGCCGACACGGGCGATTTCCTCGTCTCGGCACAGGACGTCGCCCCTTGCCGACAGCCCTGTTGACGCTAGACTTCTTGAGTCAAGCAATTGTTTCCGTGAGGGTACGCAAACATAGGTCATGGGTTGCGGAGGGTCAACAAGCTTCGTTTCGTCTCGCGGACATCGTTCCCGCGAAACGCCGCGACTTGGGGACCTTGTTGAGGGGAAACCGCGCACCGCGGCGGTGATGTGTCCCTATTCCCTTAAAACATTCCTGTGTCGGTACAAATGGGGATTCGAAGCGGCGAAGGGCGCCGTGATCCCTGCGCTTGACCTGCGGAATACGCGTGAACTACACTTCGTGTTTGTGTCAGATTTTCCAGAAACACCGTCTGCCTTGGCGCAAAGCTCGTGAAAGCTCTGCCGTTGATCGAGTGGCGGCGCGTGCGCGAAACCACCGGTTCCCAAAGAGCTTATGTTATGGCGGAAGCACGAGCAGCCAGGAGCTGTTGACGGCCTATCGGCGGGCAGGTTCCCCAGAGCCGGTTCGTTATTGTCTCCCTTGGATCACGGCATGAACGGAGACGCGGGGTTTTTGTGTGGCCACCCATGCATCGGAACGCGAGGTTTCTGCCTATCGATGGCAAGGGGAATCGGAATTGAAAGCCATCATTAGCGACATCCACGCCAATCTGGAGGCCTTGGAAGCCGTCCTGCAAGACATCCGTGCCCAGGGCATCCAGGAGATTTATTGCTTGGGCGACATCGTCGGCTACGGGCCGAATCCCTGCGAGTGTGTCGACCTGATTATGGACTGCAAGGTGGTGCTTTTGGGGAACCACGACCAGGGAGCCTTGTTTGATCCCGAATGGTTTAACATCGGGGCGGAGCGTGCCATTTTTTGGACGCGGCAGGTCATGGAATCCGGACCGCCGAAGGAGTGTCAAAGGAGATGGGATTTCCTGGGCGAACTCCCCCGGATGCACACCGAAGATAACTTGATGTTCGTCCATGGATCGGCCCGCAATCCGCTGAATGAATATGTTTTTCCAGAGGACATTTACAATCAACGGAAGATGGAGCGTATCTTCGCGCTGGTGAAGAGCGTCTGCTTCCAGGGCCACACGCACATTCCGGGAATCTTCACAGAAGACTTGAACTTCATTTCGCCGGAAGAAGTGGACTACCAATTCAAGCTTGGGAGCCAGAAGTACCTGATCAACGTCGGTTCGGTCGGGCAGCCCCGAAACGGCGTTCCTTTGTCTTCCTACGCGGTTCTAGACGGCGACACAGTTTATTTCCGTCGAGTCGAGTACGACGTGGAGAAGACCATCGCGAAGATTTACGCAATTCCGGACCTCGACAACTTTCTTGGTGACCGCTTGCGAGACGGTCGATAAGCATGGAACAACGACGCTTCCTTCTATTTCTCACCCTGTCGATGGTCATCCTGATCGGCTGGATGAACGTCGGCCCCATCCTGTTTCCCGCTTGGTTCCCGAAACCACCGAAGCCGCCCGTCAAGCGCGTCGATGAGCCGACCGAGCGGACCGGCTCGACGCGTGCCAAAGGCGATCAACCGGCCAAAGGCGAGGCGACAGCCGCTTCCGAGGAAACCGCGGCTTCCAAAACGGCTGAACAGCCAGCAGCCGACCCCGCCGTCGCCGAGGCCGCGCCGAGTGAAAAGCCAGACGCCCATCCGCCCGAGAAAAAGCTTACGCTACCCGACCATCCGGTCCGGTCGATCACCCTCGGTTCCGAAGACCCGGCGAGCGGCTATTTTTTGAAAGTGCGGCTGACCAGTGTCGGAGCGAGCATCCTCGACGTCGAATTGAACGACGAGCGATACACCACGCTGGAGAAACCCAAAGGAGCCGCCAAGAGGCCGCAACTGAAGGTCGTCAGCAATCACCTCAAGGCCGCCGACCTCGTCGCTCCGTTGCAGCCGCAGCTTCCAGCGCTGACTTTGCAGACCGCCGTCCCCGCCGTCGATCTGCAGTTGCAAGCCCTCGATCCACGAGCCTCGGTCAATTCGGTCAGTTGGGAAATCGCCGAAATCGAACGCGACCCGGATGACCCAACGATCAACCGGTCGGTCGCATTCCGATTGGTCTCACCCGACGGTCGTCTTGAGCTCCGTAAGAAGTTCTGGCTGACCAAAGTTCCGCTGAAGAAAGGCCAGGAACGAAAAATCCGCGATACGACGCCGGACGGTTATCAAGTCCACTTCGACTTGGCCGTGCGCAACTTGGGCCAGAAGCCGGCCTCGGTTCGGTACATCTTGCTGGGACCGGTCGGCCTTCCCCTGGAAGATGCGGACAACACCAGGAAATTCCGCGACATTAAGGTGGGATTCCGCGAAGAAGACGGATCGATCGACTACGAAGTCGTCCACGTGAAGGAGGTCGTCGGGAAAGACGAAGACGAGATTGAGGAGCTGAAACCGGCTCCTCGGGCGTTTCATTTCATTGGTGTCGATGTTCAGTATTTCGCAGCTCTGCTCTTTCCGTCAGAAGAACAACTCGGCACGCCGGACCATTCCTACATTGAATTCGCCAAGCCGGTCGTCGTTCAGCGCGACGCGGCGCATCAACAGTGGAGCGACATCAGCGTTCGGCTTCATGCCTTTCCACTCGCAGTTGCCCCCGGCCAAGAGGAGGTCCATTTTTACACGCTTTTCGCTGGGCCGAAGCGCACCGAGCTGCTCCGGCCGCTCGCGGCCGACGCCGTTCTGGACTTCAGCACGTGGTTCGGCATCGGCTATGTCAGCAAGGGGCTGGTTTGGCTGCTGAACCTGCTGCACTCGATCGGCATCCCCTACGGAATCGCGATCCTGCTGATGACTGTGATGGTGCGGGGCGCGATGTATCCGATCTCGCGCAAGCAGGCGCTCGGCGCGAAAAAGATGAAGGAATTGCAGCCCCAGCTTCAGGAAATCAAGAAAAAGTACGCCAAAGACAAGGAAAAACTGGCCCGGGCGCAGATGGAACTGTTCGCCAAGCACCGGTACAACCCTCTGGCCGGTTGCTTGCCGATGCTATTGCAGTTCCCGATCTTCATCGGTTTGTATCAATCCCTGCGGATGTCGGTCGACTTGCGGCTGGCGTCGTTCCTGTGGATCGATAACCTAGCGGCGCCGGATGCCCTGTTTCCGCTGCCGTTCCGCGTACCGTTCCTGGGTTGGACGGAATTCAACCTGCTGCCGATCTTGACTGTCGTCTTGTTCCTGGTCCAGCAGAAGATGTTCATGCCGCCGGCTACGGACGAACAGACCGAGATGCAGCAGAAGATGATGACGTACATGATGATCTTTTTCGGCTTCTTGTTCTACCGGCTCCCGTCAGGGTTGTGCCTGTACTTTATCGCATCGAGCCTTTGGGGGATGGGAGAGCGGAAGCTGTTGGATTACACGGATACAAAAGGCCCGACGACGGAAAACGGTACGAAGCCCAAGCCAGTGCCGGGTGACTCTAAGCCCAAGAAGAAGCCCGGCTGGTTGGCCCGGTTGGCGGAACAACTGGATGCGTCGGCTCAACTGAAAAAGCTCGACGGTCAGCCGGCGATCCAGAAGTCGTCTCGATCGCGGAAGAAACGCAAGAAATCGCGACAAAAACGATAGCTCGCGACCATTCGCGCAAAGCATTGCCGCGCGACCTGCCGCAGCCGAGTCATCGACCGAACAAAGCTGGACTGCACAGGCTTTGGTAGCCTAGAGCCGCGCAGGCTTTGGCCCGTTTCCCTGCGGGGCGCCAAACAAGTTCGGCTACGACTGGTGAACCGTGGGCGTGAGGCGGCTTGCTGGAAGTCGCGAGGCTCGGGGGCTTTCTGACCGTAAGGGCGCAGTTTCGTGATGGCGCAGTTTGATCTTGACGACACCATTGCGGCGCTCGCGTCGGCCCCGGGCCCGGCTGGACGTGGCATCGTCCGCGTCAGTGGAGGCGATGTGCCGAGTGTGCTCGACGCCACGTTGGAAAAGTCCACGCCCTGCGACTGGTCGAAGACGCGTCGCCCGGAACGAATCCCCAGCGTTTTTTCACTCCCCGGCGGTTCCGTCCAGCTACCCGTCGCTGTCTATCTTTGGCCGACTTCTCGGAGCTACACAGGACAGCCGATGGCCGAGCTGCACACGATCGGGGCGCCGCCGCTCCTGGAAGCTTTGCTGGACCGGCTCTTTCAGGCCGGAGCTCGCCCGGCTCGGCCCGGCGAATTCACGTTGCGAGCGTTCCTGGCGGGGCGGATCGATCTGGTCCAGGCCGAGGCTGTGCTAGGGGTCGTCGAGGCGCATGACGATCGCGAGCTGAAAACAGCGCTGGAGCAACTGGCGGGCGGGGTGTCCAGTCGGATCGTCGCCATCCAGCAGACCTTGTTGGAACTGCTGGCCGACTTGGAAGCCGGTCTGGATTTCGTGGAGGAAGACATCGAGTTCATCGACCGACCGACTTTGGCCGCACGCGTCTCTGCATGCCGCCAGCAGCTCCAGCAATTGCTGGACCAGGCGACCGCACGAATGCAGTCCACCGGCCGGTGGCGAGTCGTCCTGGCGGGCTTGCCAAACGCAGGCAAGAGCACCTTATTCAACGCGTTGGTCGGACGGGCGGCCGCGCTGGTGTCCCAGGTCCAGGGAACGACGCGGGATTATCTGGTCGAGACGGTCGAGTGGGAAGGTCTGACCATCGATTTGGTGGACACGGCCGGCTGGGAGCGAATCGCAGCGGGGCTCATGCAAGCGGCCCAGGACTTGCGCGATCAGCAAGTGCGGCACGCGGACTTGATAATCTGGTGCTCGGCCCTCGATTTCGATGTCGACGCGTGCCGGCAAGACGAGGCGCACTTTCACCGCGCGGCCCAAGGCACCATTCCGGTCCTGCGCGTCTGGACCAAAGCGGATTTGGCTGAGGAGCCAACCACTACACCCCAAGAGCCCCGGACCGAGACACTCCGAGTCAGTGCGACGCGCGGAGACGGACTCGACCGGCTCCGCCGCGCGATCGGCGAACAACTTGCCGGAAGCCCGACCGGGGAGCGACACATGCTCGGCACCACAGCCGCCCGCTGCCGCGATACGCTATCCGGCGCGATCGCGGCCATGGACCGAGCGAAGCAAGCAGCCGAAGCCGGGTGGGGCGAAGAACTGGTCGCCATCGAACTCCGCGACGCCCTCGACCAACTGGGGCAGGTCCTCGGCACTGTCTACACCGACGACATTCTTGATCGTATCTTCAGTAAATTCTGCATCGGCAAGTAGCCCAGACCGCCGGTCCGCATGACACGTCGCGAACCGAGATACCCTCCAAACGGCGCCAGCTCCCCCGGGCGTTGCCCGTTTGTCGTGCCACGTTTTCTTTTGTGTCCGATTTGCGTGGGATTTAAGGATAACTACGCGTAGCGCGCGGCCTGCTCGACCGCCATCCGGTCGCAACGTTCGTTTTCCGGATGGCCGCTGTGGCCGCGAACCAGAGTGAATCGGACTTGGTGTCGAGAGAGGAGCTTGTCGAGTTGTTGCCACAGCTCCACGTTTTTTACCGGACGCCAACGACCGCCTTCGCGACGCCGCCAACCGTTTTGCTTCCACTGCGGCATCCATTCTTGGCTTCCGCGGGCGACATAAACGCTGTCGGTGATCACCTCGACGTTCGCGCGGCGCTTCAGAGCTCGCAGACCGTTGATGACCGCCAGCAACTCCATGCGGTTGTTCGTCGTTTTGGGTTCGCCCCCCGAATCGGCTTTCTCAGTTCCCGACTCGACATGGCGCAGAATCCACGCCCAACCGCCGGGACCGGGATTACCTTTGCATGCCCCGTCTGTGAACAACTGAACGGTCGGCAGCTTCGACCGGGGTCGCGTAGCCATGGGCGGTAAGAATCAATGGCGTGATGGAAAGGGCAGGGTGATTCACAAAGGAATCAGCGTTCGCGGTACACAATACGTCCGCGATTCAAGTCGTAGGGGGAAATCTCCACGACCACGCGGTCGCCAGGAACGATGCGGATGAAATGCTTCCGCATCTTGCCGGCCACGTGAGCGAGAATCCGATGGCCGTTATCCAGTTCCACGCGAAACTGCGTGTTCGCCAACGCTTCAACAACTGTTCCTTCCGCCTCGATCGGCTCCTCTTTCGCCATAAACCTTCTGTGCCTCCTTCTGAGAATGCCTCACCAAACTCGACTCGGGCGGTCCAGAGCCCGAACATCCCGGACGCTCCACGCCCCTCTTCTCGAACACGATCTCATCTGGGCCTCGACTGACGTTTCATTGTAGCGGTCCGCGGCGCACTTCTCCAAGACAAGGGTGTTCGGGAAACAGCAATTTGAGTGGACAAGGTCGGACGCGGCTCCTATTCTGAGGTTTACGCGCTTAAGCTCATCGACGGGCTAGAACGGCCGCGAGGTCACCGGAGCGGCCACCGGCTTGGCAGAGCGCGCTGCGTCACGGCCACCCGCAGGCTGATCGTTGCGGTTCACTCTTCGAGTAAGAGCCACACTGAGGTCAGTCGGGGGGCGCGGGGGAAGGAGTCTGCCTTTGGGACGCGCGACTCGCAAACGGGCGGCGTCATCTGGCCAACTCGTCCGAGACAACGGACGGAGGGCCCCCGGATCATTCTGCCTCGTTTTTTTCCGTTTTCCCCGACCGCTTGAAACGCCATGACCATCGCTGTGCACGACTACTTCCGCAGCCGCAGGAATGACCGGAAGAAAGAGCCGCGATATCTCGCCGTGATCGACAAAGACGCCTGCACCTCGTGCGGAGCCTGCGCTACAGTCTGCCCGGTGGACTGCATCTTCGAAGTCCCCAGCGGAATGCCGTCGGAAAGTTACCACCAAGTCGACACGTCGCGTTGTATCGGGTGCCAGTTGTGTTACCGCTCACCACGGGACAGCACGCGGTTTTTCACATTGAGAGTCTGCCCCTGGGACGCGATCGACTTGTTACACAACCCTGCTGTTGACTGGTCCGGATCCTCATCATCTTTGCGCAACTTGTGGCTCAGCACGGATGTCGAACGGCTGCCCTGGGCGGCGTTGGAGGAATACGGATACGCGCTGCTCTTAAGTGGCGAAGTCTTTGTGCCGGCCGAACGAGCGGCGTTAGCGGAGTTCCTGACGCGCCCTTGCTGGCGGTTGCCGGACGGAGCTGCCGGCCCTCTCGCCGAAGGGGCGGACGGCTGGGGGACTTACCAAGTATTCCGCGCCACCTCTGCGGGCCGCGCGGCCCTCCAATCCGTTTTCAAAAGTTCAAACCGCGTTTTCCTTGGCTGACAGACGGAATGCCTGTGCAGCCTCTCGACCTGACGACGTATAGGGATCAGTTTGGGCTCAAGCGGCCACCGGTTGGCCGGTTCTTTCGCCCCATGTGGCTCTGGCCCGTCAGCAGTCGTTGTGCAATAATCGCCAGTTGTGGCCGAGACCATTTGAAGCTTCGCGGCTGCCGTGTTCGGCTCGGCGGACGGTCTGGCGCCAAATGAGCACGATCACGGTGTTTGGACCTCGTGGGCCGTAGGCGAGTCGGCGCTGGCTGATTCGCATCTCGTCGGGTGATCCTATTCCGAGCAGCTCGTGGGCGGTTCCGGACCACCACGTCAGTTACGAAGGAGCCGATCGCGCATGACAAAAGCGGATGATTCCCAAGGCTCGGCGACGGCCGTGCCAGAAGTTTGCGATGCAGACCGAGCGGCGGTCACGGACACTGCTACGCGCTTGCCGCTTGAGCCGATGGATCCACAATTGACGGACATCCAACCGGGAGGCGGAGTCGTCAAAGAGCTCGAGTTGGCATGGGGAGCGGTTCGGCGCTGGTACCTGCGGACCTTCCGGAAGGGCTACGTGGCTCGGATGCAAGCGTTGCGGCACGGCGATCAGAACCGCTGTCCTCATGATGTCCTTGACCCGCGCGACTTGAAGTACTACCGCAACCAGAATGGCTATTGGTGGGATGAAAAGGATGATCCATTCCGCTGGCGGGATCGGCTGCCCTTTGCTCGGGCGGGATTGGCGGAGCTGGTACTGCTCGGCGGGCTGAGTTTCGCTCTGGCGGCTTGGGCCGGCGCAGTCGCGAGCACGGCCTCGGGGCTGATGGCCGCCATTCTCTGGCCGGTCTGTGGTACACTGACCGGAGTCGGCCTGCTGATCGTTTGGTTCTTTCGAGACCCGCGGCGGGAGATTCCGCGAGAGCCCGGACAGGTCGTTGCCCCGGCGGATGGCAAGGTTGTTTCCATCGAACGGATCGATGAGAATCAATTCGTCGGCGGCCCTGCGGTGGTGATTGGGATATTCTTGTCGATCTTTAATGTTCATATCAACCGCACTCCGACAGCGTGCCGAGTCATCGGACTCCGATACCGACGCGGCAAGTTCCTGAACGCGCTGCGGCCGGAATCGGCTCGGGAAAACGAACAATTGGCCGTCCGCCTGGAGGAAAACGAGCCTCCGTACCGACGAATGATCGTTCGGCAAATCGCCGGAGCGGTGGCTCGGCGGATCGTTTGTTGGGTCAAGCCGGGGGACGTGCTTGCGCGAGGCGAGCCGTTCGGCCTGATTAAGTTGGGGTCCCGGACTGAGCTGGTTCTGCCCGACGAACCTGGACTTCGAATTTGTGTCCGAGCGGGCGACGCCGTCCGAGCGGGACAGTCGGTGTTGGCGGTTTACGAGAAGACAGACGAAAGCGTGGCGAGCGATCGCGAATCAGAAAACGGCCAGGGAAGGGCTTGATTCCCTCATCAGCGCGGCAGGGAAACGGGATACCGTCGAGCCGACGGAGGTGTCGCCAACAAGGCGCAGGAGCGATGAGCAAGCGAGAGAAAATGTTTGCCGTTCTGCCCACGCTGTTGACGTTGGGCAACGCGGCCTGTGGATTCGGCAGCATTACGTTTGCTGCTAAAGTCGGGCCCGAGCCGACGGAGGGACTGGATCCGCTGCTGATCGCCTCTCTGCTGATCTTTCTGGCAATGCTTTTTGACATGCTCGACGGCAGCGCCGCACGGTGGGCCCGCCAGACCAGCGACTTCGGCGCCTTTCTCGACAGCCTCTGTGACGCGATCAGTTGCGGAGTGGCCCCGGCATTTCTGATGCTTCAATTCTGCCGCGACTATCACGGTCGGCTCCTGTGGGTGATCGCGGCTTTGTTTGTCATCTGTGCCGTCCTGCGGTTGGCTCGGTTCAACGTGGAAACGGACGATGACGATACGCATGAGTTCTTCAGCGGGTTGCCGTCACCGGCCGCAGCCGGGACGGTGGCATCCTTCCCGATCGCACAGCACGGACTGCTGAAGTTGGCCGAAGCCGGCATCGACCCTCGCGCGCAGCAGATCGCCCAATGGCTGCTGCCAGCCATGAAACTGGCCCTGCCTTTCTTCACGTTGGCCGTCGCGTGTCTGATGGTCTCCCGCATTCAGTACGCCCATGTTTTCAACCAGCTTTTCCACGGACAGCGGAGCCGGCAGCACCTAATTCAGCTCGTCTTCACAGCGGCGGTCGTCTACATGGTCCGAGAGATGGCCGTCCCTTTGATTTTCGGCTGGTATGCGTTCGCATCGCCCGTACGAGCTCTGTGGATGCGAACAGTCGCCCAGCGACTTCACAAGACGCGGCAGATTTGAGAGACTTTCGTTCGGCCGGGAAGTAGAGGGCACGGGCGTGTGTTGGCGGGAATGGCCTTTCGTCTGAATGTTTCCGAACCTCACTCGCCCCCCGTCGGTCGATGGGAGATTTCGGCCGGGAAAGACTTCAGGAGACCACCAACCTTCGATGAAAGAAGCGGCCCGTCAGACACGGTCCTATTTGATGGAGCTGTTCGAGCGGCATGGGTTCCATCCGCGCACCGATCTCGGACAGAACTTCCTCATCGATCTGAACCTGGTCGAGTACATCGTTCGGCAGGCGGAGGTCAGTTCCCGAGACGTCGTGTTGGAAGTCGGCGCCGGGACGGGGGGGCTGACGACTTTTCTCGCTCAGAACGCGGCCCATGTCGTTTCGGTCGAAGTCGACCGCAGCATGTTTCAACTGGCTCAGGAGGCCGTTCAGTCGTTTCCCAACGTCACGCTTCTGAACCGCGACGCGTTGAGAAACAAGAACACGCTCGATCCGGAAATCCTGCAGCTCGTTCAGCAGCAGCTCCGGACGGAACCCGGCCGACGATTCAAGCTCGTCTCGAACCTGCCGTTCAACATTGCGACGCCTGTCGTTTCGAATTTGGTCGCTACCGATCTTCCGTGGGAGCGAATGGTGGTCACGATTCAACTTGAGTTGGCACAAAAAATGACCGCCGCCCCGAGTTCTTCGCAGTACGGCGCGCTGTCCGTGTGGATTCAGTCGCAGTGTCAGGCCAAGATTCTAAGAAAACTGGCACCAACCGTTTTCTGGCCGCGACCGAAGGTTTTTTCGGCCATTTTGCGGATTTCCCCCGACGCTGAGCGACAACGGCAAATCGAGGATCGTGAATTCTTCCACG
This sequence comes from Planctomycetota bacterium, assembly GCA_013151585.1. Taxonomy (GTDB): domain Bacteria; phylum Planctomycetota; class Planctomycetia; order Planctomycetales; family Planctomycetaceae; genus JAADHY01. The sequence goes on along the minus strand of JAADHY010000305.1, from coordinate 11,873 downwards.
ATTTTTTGCGACGGCTGTTCCATCAGCGACGGAAGTTTTTGCGGCGAGTTCTCGTGGGGATGTACCGCAAGCAACTGGAAAAGTGCGAAGTCGACGCGGTGCTGCAAAGCTTGGCAATCGACCAGAATACGCGAGCCGAGCAGCTCGACGTCGAAACGCTGGTGGAGCTGTCGAATCGGCTGCGGCGAGCCATCGCAGACGCGGGGGGCCCAGAGCCCGCAAGCCGATGAGAGAAAACGCACAAAGAAGGCAGAATACAGAGCTTTTGACACGCGGAGTCTACGTTATGCGAGAGCGGATCGCCTACCAGGGTTTCACGTTTGATGACGTCCTGCTGGAGCCCGCTTACAGCGAGGTGATGCCCAGCGAAGTGGACGTGAGCACGCAATTGACCCGGAACATCCGGCTGAACATCCCGGTCGTTAGCAGCCCGATGGATACGGTCACGGAAAGTGAAATGGCCGTGGCCCTGGCTCAGGAGGGAGGGATCGGCATCATCCACAAAAACATGTCGATTGAACAGCAGGCCTTGGAAGTGGACCGGGTCAAGCGGAGTGAGCATGGAGTGATCGTTGATCCGGTGACTCTTCCGCCGGACGCCACCGTGGGCGAGGCCATGCGGATCATGGACGAACGCAACATTGGTGGTGTCCCGATTACGGAAGGCAAGAAGCTGAAAGGGATTCTGACGCGTCGAGACCTACGGTTTCTGGAGTCGGCCGAAACGCGCGTCGAAGAGGTCATGACCAAAGATAACTTGGTCACGGCCGACGAGGATACAACATTACAGGAAGCCCAGAAGATCTTGCTCGAAAATAAAGTCGAGAAACTTTTACTGGTTGACGAAGAATATCAATTGAAGGGGTTAATAACGATAAAGGACATAGACAAGAACTTGCAGTTCCCCATGGCCTCGAAGGATTCGCGCGGCCGGCTCCGTGTGGGAGCGGCTGTGGGGGTCCACGACTTTGAGCGGATTGAGTGCTTATTGGAGAAAGGCGTCGACGTTCTGGTCGTGGACAGTGCTCACGGTCACTCGCGCAACGTGCTGGAGACGGTCCGCGAGATCAAGAGGCGATGGAGCGACATTGAGGTGATTGCCGGCAACGTCGCCACCGAGTCCGGAGCACGGGACTTGGTGCAGGCCGGGGCGGACGCGGTGAAGGTGGGCATCGGCCCCGGTTCGATTTGCACCACCCGGGTGATCTCCGGCGTCGGAGTGCCTCAATTGACGGCCGTGGCGAACGCCGCGCGGGCAGTCGCGGGGACGGAGGTTCCCATCATTGCGGACGGCGGTATCCGTTACAGCGGTGACATCACCAAAGCGTTGGCCGCCGGCGCGCACTCGGTCATGCTCGGCGGGCTGTTGGCCGGTCTGGAAGAAAGCCCCGGAGAACTGATCCTGTTCCAAGGACGGAGCTTCAAGCGGTATCGCGGCATGGGCTCGCTCGGAGCTATGGTTCACGGTAGTAGCGAACGGTATCGCCAAGGACGGTTTGAAGAAGATGGAAAAACGGGCGCTCAGAAGCTGGTCCCGGAAGGCGTGGAAGGACGCGTTCCGTACAAAGGCCCGCTGCACAGTTTCTTGTACCAATTGATCGGAGGATTGCGGGCCGGAATGGGATATCTCGGCGCACGGACGATCGCTGAGCTGCGGACCAAAGCCCGGTTCATCCAAATCTCACCCGCATCGGTTAGGGAGAACCATCCTCATGACATCGTCATTACGCAGGAAGCGCCGAACTACACGACCGAATATGCTCCGGTGGAGTCGACTTAGTCTGTGGGGGCTCGGGACGGCGATGACGGCGCTGTTGGTGGCGGCGTCGGCGGCTCAGGCCGCGGATGGCCGGCTGCCCGCGTCAAGCTCCCAAGAAACGAAGTGAACCGGTCTTTTTGCCGCCCATCCAACGGTTGAAGCAACGCTCGCCCGAAAAGCGTTGGCAAGAACAAGCCGGAGCCTGGCTGAAGGAACGTCGCACCGCCGGTAAGGCCCAGAGCGGTAAGACGAACCGCTCCCCGCGACCTCAACCGAAACCGAAGTCCGGTCCGGCGAAATCGGGCAAAGTCGCTGGCGTTGCGCCGCCGAAGCGGACAAACAGTCGGACGGCTCCGCCTTTCCCCGATAATGCCACGCTGCTCCCCGCCTCGGTCGTGAAAAAGACTTGGTCGCAGTACGTGGCCTATCAAAAGGAAAGCGACCTGACCCGCTATCCCGAACCGGTCCGGGACCCCAAAAAGCTGAAGAAAGTCACGGAAATTCAGCCGTACTACGACTACGAGCCGGATCCGGAATCGCTGGGGGGCGATCGCTGCAAGAACCTTTGCCCGCGTCCTGGCAGCCCTCCCTGTCCGCCGAGTGAAGAGAAGGCCACCCCCACGTGTCCGGAAGAAGTAGCGCTGAGCCAAGAACCTTACGAAGGCCGAACCTTCCCCGATCAAGTCTTTTCCTGGGCCGCCTCGAACCTCTACCACAACCCCCTTTACTTTCAAGACGTTCCGCTGGAACGATACGGCCACACCCACGGCGACGTAATTCAACCGTTCGTCTCCGTCGGCAAGTTCGGCGTGCAGCTTCTGGGCCTGCCCTACGCCATGACGATCGATCCGGTCCGCAAGAAGATGTACACGCTGGTACCAACCCGGTGAATGCGCTCCGAAGAAGTACTACCAAATTCCGTGGAACCTAGAAGCCGCTCTGCGGACGGGCGCCGTCTGGACGGGTTTGGTTTTCCTCTTCCCGTAGCTCGAACGGATCAATTGACCTTTCCGATCGCGGCGGATCGTTCCCACGTCCCGACGACCTCAAGGCGCGGGGCATTCCTCGCTGCCTCCCCGAAGACCGACGGCGGCTCCGGCCCGCCTTTCTCGGGGTCCTGGGATGCCGGAGTCTTGAGCAGCCGAGCCGTCGGGCGGTCGGCGACCGTAAGCCGACGCCGACCCGGCCATGTTCGCCCCATGCAGGGCTGACCTTTTGTGCTTGGTGACGGACGGCCGTGGTCCGTTTTAGGACAGGCGCTCGCCGATCCAAGCTCATGTCACGCTTCCGATCGTGCCGATTATGACGATTAGGCGGACTGTGTGGTGCGCTGTCGGTGGCGCACAGTCGGCTCCGCCCCATGTTCTGCAGCCGGTGCCCATTCTCTTTTGGGAGCTCAACGGGTGAACGCGATGCCTGGGACCAATTGGCCTTTGCCGGAAACGCCTTTTTCGTGTCATGGTGATCCGAAATGGTTTCATCCCAGCCCGGGCCACGAAGAGGCGCTGGCGAGACTGCTGTTTTTGGTCGAGTGTCAGCGACGATTCGGCATCTTGCTGGGCGAGTCGGGGACCGGCAAGACGTTGCTGATGAAAGTCCTGTTGCACGAGTTGCCACCGCATCGGTGTCCGGGCAAATACGTGGACTGTTATGGGTTGGAGCCCGCGGAGCTGCTGTCGGAGCTGGCAGACGCTCTGGAATTACCACCGATGGGAAAGCTGACGCTGCGCCAATCGTTTGGGCGAGTGAATGATGCCCTCCAAGCGCTTCATCTAACGCGGCAGCGCTTGGTCGTCTGCTTCGACCATCTGGAACGAGCGTCCGACGAGACACTGGCCGCACTTCAACGGTTGATCCACACCGGAGCGGATCGTTTCAGTTCGGTGACCTTCCTCGTCGCCTGCCAGTCGCGCGACGTGGGACGGATCGCACCGCTGGTGGAACAGCACGCCGAACTTCGCGTCGAGCTGCCCCGACTGAATTTGGAGGAAACGGTTTGGTACGTCAGCGATCTATTGCAAAAGGCCGGCTGGAGCGATCAGGCCTTTGACCTGCAAGCGATCGAGGCGATCTACGCGAAGTCGCGGGGTTTGCCGCGAGAAATCAATCGGTTGTGCGAACTGTCACTGCTGGCCGCGATGAGCGAGCATCGCGAGCGAATTGGGCTCGACGTCGTGGAAGCCGCCTCGGCCGAAGTGTTGGGACTGTGCTCGTAGACCGATGGCTCCACGGGCGTGGTTTCCGCCGCCCTCAAGAGTGCATCGACATGGCAGCTTGTGCCAAGCGTGGCCTCAATCCCGAATCCGGAAACGGCGAATCGCGATTTTCTTCCGGCCGGCCCGCGTGGCTTCAATGCGGATTTCGTGCTTCTCGCCCGTCGGGCGTGTGCCGTAAAAGAACGTGCCGTCCGCGTGCACTTTGACGGCGCGACCGTTGACTTTCACCGTAGTGCCCGGCTCCGTGATCCCTCGCAGTTCCACTAGAATCGGGCCCTCGATCAGCGTCGACCCAGCGGCCGGCTCCGTTTGAACCAAAAGCAGCGGCGGCTGATCGAAAGCCATGATTTCGTCGGCAATGGCCGCACGCGCCGCCATGATTCTTGCCGGATTGCGCTCGGTCTCGGCAATGGCCGGCACGACGCGGCGGCACAGCTCCAAAGCCCGACGGCGCGGGTCGAGCCAGGCGGCGGCCGGGCCGAGTCGCCTTTTCAGCTCGGCCGTCTTGGCGGCCAGCAGGTGCAGGTATTCGTAATCCTCGATGCTTTCGCGCTGCATCTCCCAGCGGATCGAGTTCAGCGGCCCTTTTGAGCCGGGATAGACCACATGCGTGTCACCCGGCGGCAACCGGTCGCTGGGCGAACCGAATGGATCGTCGCGCCAGAAGTTCCAGCCCCAATGCAAATAACCAGACAGGTCGGCCGCGAAGTTAATCCAGTGCAAAACACGGACGCAGGCGGTCGGGTAGTCCAGGAACCGGTTCGGATAGACGTTGCCGTACGGGTGACAGCAGATGTAGTACCAGAATTCGCCGTCGCCTCGGCGAGCCTCATACGCCTCGCGCCAGCGATCGAAGTGCGACAGCTTCGGAACCCACACCTCCAGGGCGCCGGAAAAGTCGGTGCCTTCGATGGCGTCGATCCGGCGCAGCCGCGGCGCCCAACGATGCACGGACTGCGACGCCTTCCGCCACGACGCCACGTTGTGGATCGACGGCTCGTCCGCCACGTGAATCATCGCCTTTTCCAGCCAGCCGCGTTCTTGCAGATGACGGTGGAGGTCGGACAGAAGCGCGGCGAGCCCTTCCGCCGGCTTCAGTGTGATTCGTTTGCCCGTTTTGCGGTCTGTGGCCGTGACGTTTCGCAGTACGATTTCGCTGCCGCTCCAGCCGCCCGGGCCGAAATGCCCGACATGCGAAATCTCCAGCCGGTCGGCCGCTCCCGCTTGCTCAAACAGCTTGACGAATCGGTCGAACCGGCTGTAATCGAACGACAGATTGCCATCCGGCTCGCGCGTCACTTCGATCAGCGTCCACGGCACAAGCACTACGTTCTGTCGGTGAGCCGCCATGTTCTCGGCGTAGCGCCGCAAAACTTGCCAGAACGGCTCCGACCACAACTCGACGCCATGGGCCTTGGCAATGTTGCCGACAGTGAACCAGTTGGTCACAAAAAGGTGACGTTCGTCGGGCAAGACGAACGGATCGACCGTCAACTCGAGAGGCACGGACTGGCGGACTCCACCGACCACGACCGTGACCTGGCCGCGGTAACGTCCAGGAGCGGCCTGTTCGGGAAAGCGGACGGTGAGCCAGACCGGCTGTGTCAAGTCGGCCGGGATGTCCATTGATCGCACTTCAAGCAGCGGGTCTGGCACGTCGCACGGAGCCGGCCGCAACTGAAGACGCTCCGAGCGTGGCGTGTTTTTCTTCAGAGGAATGAACCCGACGAAGTTCCACGTGATTGCTTCGGACCCGATGACGGCCTGACCCTTTTCCTGTCGCAACGGCGAGACCTCAACGCGAACTTTCTCGAGCCGCTTGGAACTGCGGATGGCAATCTGAGCCGGCTCGTATTCGTTCCGAGCCGCTCGCAGGACGATCTGGCCAACCTGTTTCGGAGGCGTCGCGTCTCGAAAAACCTTTTCGTGCACATCCACGGGCCAAACGGTCCATTCGGCGGCGCTCACAGCCGTTCCCCATGAAGCCAACAAAGCCACCCAGCTCGCCACGCAGCAAATATGTCTGCAGTCCATCTTCGCCTTCCTTCTGTTCGTCCCGGCCCATCTTTCATTGAGCCGGCGGAAACGCGGACGCTTTCCGTCGTCTCGGAGGCCTCCGGTTGCGGCGCCCGCACAATTGCGGCTTCACACACGCCGCCTTCAAAGGCCGCTGCCTTGTTCGCTGAGCGGATCCACGTCAAAGGCCGCAGCCAACGGATCGCCGTCCCTTCGCATCACCTCGACCAGCCGGCGGTGCATGGAACGAAGTTCCGCAGCGTGTGCCGGGTCATCGGCCAGGTTGCGGTCTTCGTTCGGATCGGCTTTCAGGTCGTACAGGGCAACGACATGCGGTTTGCGTCCGAACACGTATTTGTAACGTTTGGTGCGCAACATGCGCAATTGATCCGCTCGTTGACAGAACGCATGATCCCGCCAGGAGACTTCGCGTCCCTCGATAAGCGGCCGCAGCGAACGGCCGTGGATGTTCTCCGGAGCCGGCAGGCCGACGTAGTCGAGAATCGTTGGCATGAAATCGATCTGACTGACCGGCGCTTCGACCTTCCGACCGGCCGGAATGCGCCCCGGCAAACGCATCAGAAGCGGAATCCGGACCAAGTCGTCGTAAAAGCCGGCGATCGACTTGCCGATGCAACCATGAGCCCCAACCATGTCGCCGTGATCGGTGGTGAAGATGACAAGCGTGTTGTCGCTCAGTCCCAGCTCGTCCAGCTTGCGCAAGATGCGGCCGACCTGATCGTCGATGTACTTCACCATGCCATGATAAATCGCCACGTACTCGCGGATTCCTGGCTCACCCATGATGTCGCCCAATCGCTTGCTTGCGCCTCGCTGATCCCAGGGCGGCAGATCACGAGTCCCGTGAAGCCGGATGGTTGCTCGATCGACCAGGCTGTAGTACGGCTCGGGAATCACCCACAAGTCGTGCGGCGGGCTCCACGAGACGGTGATGAAGAAGTTGTCCTTTGCGTGGCGTTCGAGAAGTTCGATCGCTTGGTTTGTGATCTGAGTCTCCGGCAGCAGCTCTGGTGGAATCACCGTCCGGCCGATCGTCGCGATGTACGCCAACCGGTTGTTTGGGATCGCGTGGAACTTCCGGTATCCTTCCAACACCGCTGGTATCATCTCGACGGGACGGCCGAGGTATCGGCCCGGGCTGGGATGATTCGCAAACTTCTTTGCGGGAAGGTGCTCTTGAAGGAATCGAGCATACCCGCGCGGCTTGCGGCTTGCATACGCCCACGACTCGTAGCAGGGGAAATCCCCCTTGTCGCCGAGGTGCCATTTTCCACGATGAGCGGTCTTGTAACCGTGCCGATGAAGGATCACTTCGGTGGTCGGAAATTTGTTCGGGTCAAGCGGCGGCTGCCTGTTGCGCGACGGGCTCACGTTCAGCAGAATGCGATGCGTGTGCGGGTAAAGGCCGGTGATCATTGAGGCTCGCGACGGCGAGCAGAAGGGCGTCACGCACGTCGCGTTTGTGAAGACGACACCTTCACGGCCGATGCGATCCATGTTCGGCGTCTGGATGTACGGATTGCCGGTCAACGACAGGGAGCGGTGATGCTGCTCGTCGGTCATTAGCAGCAACACGTTCACGCGCCCCGACTCACGCGGAGCGGCCAAGCAGTGGCGCGTTCCGAGCGCAACGGCGAACGCGCCGAGTACAAAGAGAAACAAACATCGTCTCGCTGTTCTCTCGGTCATTGTTCTTGCCTCGGTAATCTTCGCGAGCGACGCGGCGACACGTCGCCCCGTGCGGTTTCTGCCCCACCCGTTTCGCAACCGACTCTCGCCCCGTTACAATGGCAGCGACATCGACACCACTGAAGAGCATGCACTGACAGCGAGGAGGAATCAAGTCGTGGAGAACTTGCGATACACGCTTTCGGGGTGGGGCCGCCGCTTCGGACGGTTTTTCGTGGGGAGTCTTGCGGCCGTGGTAGCCCTGACCACTATTCTTGCTGCTGACGCCAAGCCCGCCAGCGCGCCGCAACCGATCGTTCTCTACGTTGCCCCCGGCGGCAACGACGCTTGGTCGGGACGCTTGGCCAAACCCAATGCCGCGCGGACGGACGGTCCGCTGGCCAGTCTGGCCGGAGCACGCGACGCGATCCGGCGGCTGAAAAAACGCGGCGGACTGAAACAACCGGTTCGCGTCCTTTTCGCCGATGGGACCTATTTCATCACGGAGCCGGTCGTGTTCACACCCGAAGATAGCGGAACGGCCGAGACGCCGATCGTTTACCAGGCGGCCGAGGGGGCCAAGCCGGTCTTTCATGGCGGCCGCGTTATCCGTGGATTTGAAAAGGGCCGCGACGGCGTTTGGTCGGTGCGGATCCCGGAGGTTGTGGCCGGCAAGTGGTATTTCGAGCAGCTTTGGATCAATGGTCGCCGGGCGGTGCGGGCGCGCGAACCCGACAAGTTCTACTACTACATGCGGCGAAAGGTGGTCTATGGCGTCGACCCGCTGACCGGCAAGCCGGCGAATCTTCAAAGCCGTGCCTTCGTCGCGCGAGCGGAAGACATCCGTCCGCTCTTCGACATTCCGAAGGAGCGGCTCAGCGACGTGACGCTGATCGCCTACCATTCGTGGGCGACGGGGCTGCACCGGATTGCCAGTGTCGATCCGAAGACGAACGTGGTCATCACTACTGGACCGGGGCGTTGGCCCTTTTTCCGTTGGCGCGCCAGTCAGCGGTATCACATCGAGCACTTTCGAAAGGCCGTGGACGAGCCGGGTGAATGGTATCTCGATCGGGACGGAACGCTTTTCTACAAACCGCGGCCGGATGAAGACCTCGCCACGGCCACGGTGGTCGCCCCCGTCGCCGACGCTTTCTTGCGGCTGGACGGAGTTCCGGGCGGGCCGCAACGTGTTGAGCACTTGACCTTTCGCGGTTTGTCGTTCCAGTTCGCTCAGTACATCCTGCCGCCGCAAGGGCATAGTGACGGGCAGGCAGCGGCCAGTATCGAAGGAGCTGTACAATTACATGGTTGCCGCAACATCGTATTCGAGGACTGCGAGATCGCTCACATCGGTACTTATGCCGTCTGGTTCTGGCGGGATTGCCGCCGCTGTCGACTTGAGCAGTGTTACTTGCATGATCTGGGAGCCGGCGGGGTGCGTATCGGACACGGTTGGGACAACAACAATCCGTCGCCCGAAGAACAAACCGGCCACATCACCGTGCATAACAACATCATCCGAGGCGGCGGCCGCATTTTCCGCGAAGCCGTCGGCGTTTGGATCGGCCATTCCGGTGACAACGAGGTGACGCACAACGAGATCGCCGACTTCTTCTATACCGGCATTTCCGTCGGCTGGCGCTGGGGCTACGCGAAAAGCCTGGCAAAACGGAACAAGATCGATTTCAACCACATCCATCACATCGGCTGGGGCGTTCTCAGTGATATGGGGGGCGTGTACACTTTGGGACCATCCGAAGGGACGACGGTTTCGAATAACCACATCCACGATGTGTACAGCTACGATTACTACGGCCGCGGCGGCTGGGGACTCTATAACGACGAAGGCTCAAGCCACATCGTCATGGAGAACAACCTGGTTCACGACGTGAAGACCGGTGGCTATCACCAGCATTACGGGCGCGAAAACATCATCCGCAACAACATCTTCGTCGAGTCGATGGACGGACAGATTCAACGCTCGCGCCGCGAAGACCACATCTCGTTCTTTTTCACCAACAATATTGTTTATTGGAGCAACGAAAGCCCCCTCTTGAGCCGACCGGCGACCGATCCAAACGTCGTCTTCCATCACAATCTATACTGGAACACAAAAGGGAAAGTCGATTTCAACGGCTTATCCTTCGCAGAGTGGAAAAAGCTGCCGAACGGCGGCGGCCATCCAAATAAAGGAACTGGATCGGTCATTGCGGATCCGAAGTTCGTGGATCCCGAACACGGTGATTACCGTCTGCGGCCGGACTCGCCAGCGCGCCAGATCGGCTTCAAACCGTTTGATTACACACAGGCGGGCGTGTACGGCGACCCCGCTTGGGTCAAGTTGGCCCGTGACTATTCCTATCCGCAGGTCGAGTTTGCTGCTCCGCCGCCACCTCTGCCTCCGCTAACTTTCCGCGAAGACTTCGAGCTGCTGCCGCCGGGCGCCGAGCCTCCGCAAGCACGAGTCTACCATGGCGGGAAGGGAAAAGCGGCCTTTGTTCGCGTGATCACCGGACAGGGGGCCGAGGGATCGCGGCGGTGCTTGAAGCTCCAAGATGCACCGAACTTGGATCGAGTCTACAACCCCCATTTCTGCTATTCGCCCCACCACGCCAGCGGCGTGACCCGGCTGGCCTTCGACTTTTGGAACGCGGAGAGGGCCGTTTGGTTTGTCCAGTGGAGGGACGGCGCGCGGCCTTACCACGTGGGGCCAAGTCTTTCTTTTCGCGACGGCCAAATGCACATCCCCGGTCAAAAGCCGTTTCCGGTTCCGACTGGCCAATGGATCCACGTTGAGATGTCGACAGGGCTGGGTTCGGATTCGACGGGAACGTGGGCCCTGACGGTGAAGGTGCCGGGCCAGGCGCCAAAGCAGTGGCAAGGCCTGCCTTTCGGCCACAAAGAGTTCCGATCGCTTGACTGGCTGGGTTTCTGCAGCACGGCCAATCACAAGACCACCTTGATGTTGGACAATATCGAACTCACCAACTCAAAGATCCAGCCCTAAACATTGATCTGATTAGAAGCCCCTTAGGCAGCTAGCCGTCCAAACTCGGCGGAGGTAAACGCTGCGCGGCCTCGGATCATATTCATCGTCGAGGGAATATGTTATTGGACGCGCTGAATAGGTCGCGCAAACGGCAGAAACGCTCAACATATGCTTGCCATACAGCAGATTGGCATCAATCCTTTCATATCTTGGTATGTTTCTCGTGTTTATCACCTATCGTTAATTCCTTTTGCGTCAGCTCTGCGTTCAGTTAGAATTAAGGTCAACGCCGTCTTCTCTGCTATGAGGTTTCGTTGAAAGGAAAGAATACCCTTCAGTTACTTGTCCGCGTCTCAGGCCTGTCGAAACTCCGATTACATTGAGCGCAACAGCCACGGCCAATGCCTCACCGGCCTTTTCTTGGAATGGAATCCAGCCGCGGAAATGGAGCTCGAGTCGGAGCCCCGGAGCCGCCGTCATTGAGAGAGTTCACCATCGGAGCTGATACGGCGACGCGCATCGCAGCGAACAGTTGCGCGCTTCGACGGTGGGAGGACGGACTCCTTGAAGACCTCTGACAGAGCTATCTGATCGTTGTTCCTGTCCATTCTGAGAGTTATCGGACGGACCTATGAACGCGCTTTGCCACCAAATTCAGAACGTTCGAGTCGCTCGGGCGATCTTATCGTTGCTCGTGGCATGGACTGCGGCGGCCTCTTTGGCTTTCTCGGAGGAAGCCGGCGGAAGCGCGACGCATACCGGAATCGAGTTCAGCGGGGACGTGCGTCCGATTTTGGCGAAAGCCTGTTTTCGGTGTCATGGACCGGATGAGGAGTCCCGGGAAGGGGGCTTCCGACTCGACCGGCGCGACTCGGCCGTGGGGGAGGCGGACAGCGGAGAACGGCCCATCGTGCCCGGTCGGCCGGAGAAAAGCGAAGTCGTGCGGCGGATCACGGCGGAGGATGAAGCGGAACGGATGCCGCCGCCCGAGAGTGGGCTTTCCTTGACGGCGGCGCAGATTGAGGTGATCCGGCGGTGGATTGCTGTCGGGGCGCCTTACTCCGAGCATTGGTCGTTCGTGCCGCCGAGGCGGCCGCAACTTCCGGTTGTACGTCGCGCCGAATGGGTGCGGAATCCAATTGACCGGTTTATTCTGGCCCGCCTTGAACGGGAGCGGCTGGCGCCGGCGCCGGAGGCCGAC